>NZ_JACJUP010000362.1:0-5628 GCF_014748295.1 Planktothrix sp. FACHB-1355
CGCTGGGGTTGTCCTCCAGGAACTCCGCACCCACGCGCCGGAAATCATCTATCCTTTGGCAGAAAAAAGTGTAATTGCTTATCCGCAATTGCCGAAGAAGAGTATCGATTACGCTTTGATGGAGAAAACAAATCTGGCGTATGTGTTACCGGCGTCTTTCGGCTGGGATGATTTGGGCGATTGGAATGCGATCGAACGTTTGCTCAAAGGCGATAAGCTGAATGTGGAGTTAGCTACTCATGTAGGATTGGATACAAAGGGGTCAATTATCTACGCCAATGGGGAGGATGAGACGATCGTTACTATTGGGTTGGAGGATGTGGTGATCGTGCGCGATCGCAATGTTACCCTGATCGTGAAAAAAGACCGCACCCAGGAGATTAAGCAGGTTCTCAAAAAACTGCAAGACGATCCAAAGTTCACAGATCTACTCTAGGGGTTAGGGGTTAGGGGCTAGGGAGAAGAAAAGTTTCCCTAATCATTAAAACTCTTGGCAGATGCAAGAGTATTGGTTTTCAGCTACAACTTAAGTGTGGCTAATTTTTTCGGTTCCTAATATCCAGCCGCAAAAAATCTGTAGCCCAAATAACACTTATCAATATTCGTCATTAGTTAGCAGTCATTATAAAATTTTGACTTTTGACTTTTGACTTTTGACTTTTGACTTTTGACTTACCAACTATGTTTTTAACTCAAAGCGTTTCTCGTCAGCGCGATATCATCGAAGTTGTCCTCCGCAATGGGTGGGACTATATGCGACGGCTGCTTACTGGTGGTAAAGCCGATGAGCCGCAGTTGCCGCCGCCAGCAGTTCTCCGTAAAATATTGGTAGAATTAGGCCCTGTTTATGTAAAATTGGGACAGTTGCTCAGCACTCGTCCCGACCTTTTGCCATCATCTTATATAGAAGAATTATCGACTCTGCAAGACGATGTACCGCCAGTACCTTGGGTAGAGATCGAAACTGTACTGCGTCAAGAGTTGCGCCAGCCTTTAGAAGAAGTCTTTACTTCGATCAATCCTAGAGCAGTTGCTGCCGGTTCGATCGCGCAAACTCATAAAGCCACTTTAGCAGATGGACGCGATGTCGCATTGAAAGTTCAGCGTCCTGGAATTGATGTCGTTGTCGAACAAGACATCAATTTAATCCGGTTTGTCGCCGAATTAGTCGATCGCACCGACTTCGGTCAAACCTACGATTTCAAAGGTTTAGCGGAAGAATTCACCAATGCGTTGCAGGATGAATTAGATTTTACCAAAGAAGCGAGCTACACAGATCAACTGCGGCGCAATATGTCTGTGAGTCGCTGGTTTGACCCCAAACAATTGGTAGTTCCGCAAGTTCACTGGGATGTAACTACGCAAAGGTTACTCGTTTTAGAATGGATGGATGGAGTGCCGCTTTTATCGGCAACTTTCACAAATGAGGAAAATGGGAATAACGGTAAACAAGTTTCTCCGGCAGAAAAAAGACGGCAGGTGACAAGACTTTTATTCCGCGCTTTTATCCAACAACTATATATAGATGGATTTTTTCACGCCGACCCCCATCCCGGCAATATATTTTATCTGAAAGATGGCCGAGTTGCTTTGCTGGATTGCGGTTTGATGGGGAGGTTAGACCCGCGCAGCCAGCAAATTTTGACGGAGATGCTGTTAGCGATCGTCGATATGGACGCCCAGCGTTGCAGTCAGTTAACTTTGCAATTAGCGGAAGCAGCGAAATCGACTAATTTGGCTAAGTTGGAAAACGATTATGACCGAATGTTGCGGAAGTATTATAACAGAAATTTGTCGGAAATCAACTTCAGTAAAGTGTTTTATGAAGTGCTGCAAGTTGCCCGCGATAATAAGATAAGATTGCCCAGCAATATGGGTTTATATGCGAAAGCGATCGCCAACTTAGAAGGTGCGGGACGGATATTTGACCCAGAGGTGAATCTGCTAGACGAAGTTAAACCTTTGCTGACAGATTTGTTCCGCAGGCAATTGTTAGGAGATAACCCCCTGCAAACATTGTTGAGAACAGCTTTGGATCTCAAGAGTTTGTCGCTGGAATCTCCCCGCCAAGTCGAATTGCTGTTAGACAGAATCACCACCGAAACATTAAAGTGGAATATCACGATAAAAGACCTGGATTTGATGCGTCGCAGTTTAGATGATTCCGCAAATAGGCTATCGTTTAGCATTTTAGTAGGTTCGCTGATTATGGGTGCGGCGATTATTTCTACGAACGCGCAGACAAGTCAGCTATCTTTTTTGAGTACGGGGTTATTTGCAGCTGCGAGTTTCTTGGGGTTGTGGTTGATTATTAGTATTATGAGGTCTTGGCGGAAGCGGTTTTAACTAAATTAGCTCACTTCTACGATCGGACAAATATCATATCCGGTGAGCGATCGCCAACATCTAGAAAGGTGATAAAATAGAGCAGTCATGCTAGAGAGCCTTTCTATGGTAGTAGCGATCGGTGAGATAGTCATAGTTTAAATAGGATATAATTACTATGTAACTAAATTACCAAAAAACACAATGTTATCACTTGTTAAAACTCCAGGTAGTACGGTAATAAAACTGAATTGGTATGCTTATTTATTTCTGCTGGAAGAATTCATTGCAGAAGCAGATGCTATTATAAACGGGCCAGCAGCTTTTGGTAATCCAATTTTGCAAGTGTCAGAAAGTGATTGGGAAATGGTAATAAATACGATGTTAAATCCACCGGAACCTTCAGAGGGTTTAATTGCTTTAGTGAAAGAGTGTCGTGCGTCTAAAGAGTAAACAATTGTGAGTTGGGTTATCTCTCCAATAGATGCTATAGGGCGTAGTGCTAGTAGTCTTAGAAAAGACCGTTTTAATTCTGGGAACGCAGAACTAGATCGTTATTTAAAACAATATGCGCTGAAAAACGACCTAAACGGAATAAGCAAAACTTTTGTAGCTTTTTCATCTGAAAATACTCAGATCGTAGCTGGCTATTATTCCTGCTGTGCAGGTGCGATCGCTAGTGAACAATTACCCGCACAACTGAGGGAAAATTTACCCAGATATCCCATGCCAGTTATCCTAATTGGTAAACTAGCTGTAGATTTATCAATGCAAGGAAGAGGTTTAGGAAAGCATCTGTTATTCCATGCTTTAGAAAAGGCAGTTAACATATCTCAACTGATCGGTATTTTTGCCGTTAGAGTTGATGCCATAGATGAAGAAGCTAAGAGATTTTACAAAAAGTTTGGTTTTCAGGAATTGCCGAATATTCCCCTGTCTCTTTATCTGACTATGGAGACATTTAAACAAGCACTTAATATTGATATAGAAGACAAATAGAGTAGCTAAAGAAGAAATAGGTATAAGATGGGAAAAAGCGCGATCGCACTTTTCCCAAAATTTCTTTTCAACTTTCTAAAACATCTCGTCTCAGCCACTTTAAAACCGCATCGATGAGATCTGGATCGTTGGGAGAAATAAGTTTTACATTTTCACAGCGTTGAGTGGTTATGATTGCGATCGCACCTCCAAACGTACTCAGCGCAGTTAGGCAAGTTTCGCTGAATTCGCGATCGGCTTTCGAGTTGTAGAATAGTAAAGCAACTCGTTTTTCTAAGTTTTTCAAACGTAGCCGCCAGTATTTTTTAAGCTGCTGCATTGTGCTTGGTTCTTCCTGCTGTTCTGGACAACCTTGTTCTACCATTTCGATGTATATATCAGTGGCAGGGTTATTTTGGTCGCTAAATTGGCTACCATCAATGCAAATTAGTTGTACTGCTTGATTTAGTTCTTCATCTTCAGCAATGGCAGAACGAAGAATTGAAGGAAGTTGGGTAAAGTTGAGGCGTTGAGTAGTGGAGGAGTTACCAACTGGGATGTTATCGGGTGCTTCTGGATGTGTGCAGGGTGGTAAATTATGCCAAGCGCGATAAAAGTCTGGATAACTCATGTTTTGAGCGCAATG
Source organism: Planktothrix sp. FACHB-1355 (assembly GCF_014748295.1). Taxonomy (NCBI): domain Bacteria; kingdom Bacillati; phylum Cyanobacteriota; class Cyanophyceae; order Oscillatoriales; family Microcoleaceae; genus Planktothrix; species Planktothrix sp. FACHB-1355. Next base: position 3,950 of record NZ_JACJUP010000362.1, read on the forward strand.
CCAGATGACGTAGTAGGCATCCTCAAACAACGGAGCAGGATTTTTCAAATATTCAGGTTTTAAGTAACCCTTTAACGCTGTTACCACTTTTGGGAAATACTTCTGTGACTTGATTTTCCACAAGCAGTTAAAGGTATCGAGAAGAGTGCCTTCATCCTTGGTAATGTTAACCACTTCAAGTAGGAATGATATCGCAGTCTCATTACAAGGGTCTATTTTTACTAAACTACTAACCCCTTTGATAAAAGTGTCTATATCATCAGTTGTCTGGATTAAGTTGACTAAAAAGTTAATCGCTGTGGAATTTCCAGGGTCAACTAACCCTAAGTTATAAGCAGTTGATAGACGAGTGAGGTCATATTCAGGATTTTCAAGCATCTGCATAAGAGCGGCGATCGCTGTTTGATTACCTTTGCCTATTTTCCCCAAGATTGAAGCTGCTTTGCAACGGATATTCTCATTATTTGTAGCCTGGATTAGCTCTACTAGCGTTATAATTGCTGTTTGATTATCTCTGTCTATTTCTCCTAATCTTTCAGCTGCTTGCATACGTAAATACTCAGATGGAGTAGTTTCGAGCAACTTCACTAAGGCATTAATAGCGGCGGGATAGTCCTTTAGCTTCTGCCAGTCAAACAGCATTAAGAAAAAAGATACAGACGGACAGAGATAATCGCAAGGTGACATAAGTAATACACCATTTGTAATCTTGTTTAATCGCTCATTATTAGCACCATGTTGATTTCGAGTGAATGCGCTATCTTCTGCTGGGAATGTTTTGACTAGCTCGATTAAAGAAAGTATTGCGGTCTGATTATTAGGATCTACTTCCGCCAAGATATAAGCTGCTTCCCAGTATAATTCTTTATCTTCATAGTTTTGAATAATTTGGACTAAAACCTCAAGTGCAGTTCTGCTACCTGGATTAATTTTTGCTAAGCACAAAGCAGCTATTGTTCGACTTTGTTCACAATGATGATTTTGAATAACCTGTTCTAATGAGTTAATAATAATTTGATTACTTTTGCCAATTCGCGCCAAAACATCGGCAGCTTGTTGGCTGAAAGGTATACCAGCCTTAATTAACTGGATTAAAGCATTAATTGCAATTTGATTGCTAGAGTCTATTTCCAATAGGCTATAAGCAGCTTCTAAACGGTGAAATTCATCCTTATCATTGGTACGATCGAGCCATTCGCGTAAAGCAGAGATTACTCTCTCCTTTTCAATTTCTTTCATTACTTCCCTGGCTGCATCTCTAATAGGAAAAGGAGCCCTAACGTTCCAATAGACAATTTCCCTTACAATTTGATCTGCCAAAGTATGCTCGGAAAACTCTGCAATTGCTGATGATGCAAGAAAATATGCTCGATAATAATAAAAAGAATAAAAAGAGCCACATCCATCCTCAAAGTCTACCAAATTATTGATAATCTTCTCTTTTTGCTGTTTCATTTGTTCCTCTGGTCGCCCTAACCAAAGCAAAATCACCTCTTTCCACTGTCGCTCAAAAATGCGGTATACGCAATCTTTATTGTTATGTTTCTTAAATGGGTTAGGATTTTCGTTGTCGTGGTTAAGGAAGAAGTGCCAATCATCGATCGCCAAAGCAGCAAAATATTCCTGAAACGTCGGATGAAAGAAAGCATAAACAGGTTCATCCGTTCTAGATTCCCGAT
>NZ_JACJUP010000363.1:0-5552 GCF_014748295.1 Planktothrix sp. FACHB-1355
TCCAGCGAAGTTGCTAACCAAAAGATACAAGAAGCGGCGGTGGCAACGAATGTTAGAATCCAGCAAGGCGTAGAATCTGCCAACATTATGCTGCAAGAAGCAGGTGCGGTAACGAATGCCAAAATTCAGGAAGGTGTAGAATCTGCCAACATTATGCTGCAAGATGCTGCCAACGGTGCTAGCGATCGCTTTGCCCAAGGTAGTCGCAGTGCAGCTACTGCTGTTACGAACGGACTGATCGATCCAGAAGAACAATTGGTATATGTAGTTGGCAAACAACTCGATCGCGATGTCACTACCAAAGACGGTACGATGTTCGCGATGAAAGGTCAACCGATTACATTGCCACTAGCTGAGGAGGCGCAGGGACTCGGTATCTTAGATCGGCTGTATCGAGCAACTGGTGGAATGAAGGCGGGGATCGATCGACGTTTCCAAGACGCGACAGATCGAGTCGAAACTAATTTGCAAGGAACAACTCGCAGTGCTAACACGGCGCTGTCGAATACACTGGCTTGGATGGGAGTCGATCGAGCCAAAGGTCGCCGCGCTCAACGATTGCTTCGCGATGAAAATGGTTCGATTATCGTCGCTCCCGGTCAGATTGTAACGGATATCGCGATCGAACGAGCGAAAGTGTACGGGCGTGAAGCTGCTTTACTGGATGCCGTTGGCTTGCAGCCTTCGGAAGCTGCTCGATACAGCACTAAAGAGGCATTTTCTCGAACTGGTACGAAATTTCAGGAAGAGGCTGCGATCGCGCAAGAGAATATCAGTGTTTTGTGGGAAAATCTGAAAGAGAAGTTTAGAGAAGCGCAAGGTCGCGGTACGAGAGCTTTTCATCAAAGGCGAATCGAGCAAGCTTTGGGTCGCCCTGTGACTCGCGTCATTTTAGATCCGCAGGACAACATCATCCTCAATGTGGGCGAGTTGATCACTCATCGAGCAATTCAGCAAGCAGAACGAGGCAGAGTGCTGAATATTCTGCTGAACTCAGTTTATATGAAACAGCCAAACATCTCGGAGACTGAACTTCGGGCTTCAGAACACGGGATGGCTTCGCTCAATGGCGATCGCACAATCGAGTCAAAGCAGAGAGTTTATCTCGAAAACTCGCATCTGTAATAGTTTTGGGAGATTGTCGAGCGTTTTCTACGTTTGGTGAAATGCCTCCGACAATCTCCAGCAAACTATGTTTGTTAAGCAATTTGTGTTGTCTGGAAAGGGTTATAAAACCTCGCCGAAAAATCCCATTAATATCATATTCTGTTGCATCGATTGCCTAATCAAATTGCTCTCTTATTTGTGTTCATCTGTTATTCTTCGCATCAGGTAAACGTTTTAGGCTGGGATATTACTAACAAAATCTGATGATTTTATTTGGCTGGCAAATGTTATGTTAACAAATCAAAAAGATAAGATATAATAGATATATACACAGCGATAACGCTACACATTGCGAGGCAACCAATATGGATGCCAATGAAGTTTTAAGACGATATGCAACGGGCGAAAGAAATTTTAGGCAACAAGACTGGAGAGGACTCAGCTTGGTTAAAGCCAATTTGAGCGGAATCGATTTGACTGGAGCAAATTTAAATAACTCAGATTTGAGTAACTCAGATCTAAGTAATGCCAATCTAAATTGGGTCAACCTCAAAGGAGCAAATTTAAGCGGAGCAAATTTGACTGGGGTAAAAATGCCTAATGGGTATATGCACAACGATTTAATAGAGTCTGCTAATTATTTTGGCTAACAGGGGGAAATGTTTGCCTTTTTACAGGCTTGTTGGAAGTGCGATCGCTCATCCTTTGTAAGGCGATCGCACTTTATTTTATACTTAAAATAGCGATAGCATTCCAATTACCCAATCCACCGCTTATATTAATTATTGATGCGTTGTAAAGCTGATGGGGAGGGATATCTATTGACATTGATTAAAAGTTGTCTTTCCAGAAGGCGATCGCTATAATTAAATTGAAATATTCTCTCTGTCACTTCCCCAATATCTGTTAAAGGTTGAATCGTTGCACCTTCTAGACGAAAATGCTCTGACCAGCGATCGCGTCTAGGATTAAAAAATCTTACCAGTTCACCTGTGCGCCAAATAATTGAACCTAAATCTGTACCTTTATTTAGATTGCAATATAAACAAGAATATGCTAAGTTTTCGGCTATGGTTTCGCCACCGTGTTTTAAACTGATAATATGGTCTATCTGACAACCAGAAGGCCGATCTGTTTCTGAAATTAAACAATATTCACATAAACAATCTGCTCTTTGTGCTATAAATTTTCTCAACTCAGGAGAAAGATAAGGACGAGACATGATTAACACCTATTCAGATTGAGATTGAATGTATTGATGAGCTTTTGCTTTAATCATGGTAATTAGATGATCGACAAATAATAATTCATCTAATTCTTTTTTGTCTTCTAGGGACAGTTCACCGCTTTTTGCCAGGTAAACTAAATCTTCGATCCGTTCTTTCGTTGTCTCAGAAAATTGAAATTTAGTCATCGTTTCTGGAGTTGTCCCTTGGGCAATAAAATCAATGAATTCATCATAGATTTTATGGGTTTTTAGTAAAGTAGTCATTCTGACCTCGCTAGGAATGATGAGTGATGAGAAACCGGGTTTTTGAGAGGAAGATGTAGGAGATGAGGTTGAGTCGATCGCCAAAACCCGGTTTTTGACACTGGTACAAGATTTGAGTTATTCTATTATAGAACAATCTGCGAATTTTACCAAAGAAAATTAAGCAAAACTTGCTGCCCAGATCCCCAAGATCCCCGACTTCTTTAAGAAGTCGGGGATCTCAATTTATAACAATAATTTACTACCCATTATTCTCAAAATTTATGACATATTCTCGAAAAACCGCAGATAAATCAAACAATACTTTTTCCCCTTCTATTCTTTTAAGTAAATAACGTTGATGCAAAGATTGTAACCCATTCATCAAGTCCATTGATGAGAGGGATAAACTTTGTCTTAAATCTTCTCTTGATATTGGTCGATCGCATTTACTTACAGCTTAACAAAAACTAAGCTCTTTCGTAGGGTGCGTCAGATTTAGGGGTAAAAAATTTTAGCATAAATTTGCGGTCTGACGCACCCTACGCACTAAAATCTCAGATAATTAACTTAACTATCTGACGCACCCGACAAACTATGATTAGCCTACCTGGTAGGGTGCGTCAGACAAAAATTTATTGCTCAGATAATTAACTTAACTATCTGACGCACCCTACAATTCGTGTTAAATTATTCATTCCCAATATTTTCAAGAATATAAGGAGTTTCATTTGCACCCCAATCTTCAGGATAAATTCCTTGCTTAACAAAGCGGTGAAAACTAGAAAATTTCCAATCTTTAGGAGATTGACATAACCCATGCTTTACGGGATTATAATGAATATAATTATAATGATTATTGAAATCTGTTTCATCTGTAATTAAATGTTCCCAATAACGTCTTTGCCATAAATTCTTTTCTTGACGTTTTTGACGAGATAGACTAATTTCGGCTGCAATTTGTAATTTATGTCCACAACTACGAGTGACAAAAATTTTTAAGTAACGCCAACGACCTGCATAATTACTATCTCCATCAGGAAGAGTCCAAATACAATGAAGATGATCGGGTAAAAGTACGATCGCATCTAGTGAAAATGGATATAAAATTTGCAATCTTTGTAAACCTTTTCGCAAAGTTTCCCGACTAATATCACTACATAACCAAGGTATTCTTTGATAAGTTACTTGAGTAAAAAAATAAGTTGCACCAGGGATGATTACTCTTCGATAGTTAGACATAATGAAAAACCTCTAACCTAAAATTAGCATATCATAGTAGTTGTAGTAGTTGTAGGGTGCGTCAGATTTAGAGATAAAAAAATTCATCATAAATCTTCGCTCTGACGCACCCTACTAAGATCATCTCATCTGTAGGGTGCGTCAGATTTAGAGATAGAAAAATTCATCATAAATCTTCGCTCTGACGCACCCTACAAGTTAACCTAATACCCACAAAACCGTTATCCCATAACACTCTGGAAGCCTAAATAGCGATAGACTAACCAATATAGCTAGGAAATCCATGAGGAGAACAATAGATGTTGTCAGCTTACCGTCAACAGGTTGCTGAAAGAGCGGCTTTAGGAATTCCGCCGCTACCTTTAAATGCACAGCAGACTTCGGAATTATGCGAACTGCTGAAAAATCCGCCATCCGGGGAAGAAGAGACATTGTTGGATTTGCTGACAAATCGCGTTCCTCCGGGTGTGGATGCAGCTGCTTACGTGAAAGCGGGATTTCTCACTGGTGTTGCAAAGGGCGAAATCACTTGTAGTCTGATTACTCCCCAATCAGCGGTTTATCTGTTGGGTACGATGTTGGGTGGGTACAATGTGCAATCGTTGGTAGATTTGCTCAAATCTCACGATAGCTTAATTGCAGGCGCAGCAGCCACAGCTTTAAGTCATACGTTGTTGGTGTTTGATGCTTTTAACGATGTCCTGCATTTGTCAGATGTCAATCCTTATGCTAAGCAGGTAGTTGATGCTTGGGCGGAAGCAGATTGGTTTATCGGGCGTCCCAAATTGCCGAAAGAGATTACCGTCACGGTGTTTAAGGTTCCTGGCGAAACGAATACCGATGATTTGTCCCCTGCACCTCATGCTACCACTCGCCCGGATATTCCCTTGCACGCTACCGTGATGTTGGAATCGCGGATGCCGGGGGCGTTGCAAACTATTGCACAATTGAAGGAAAAAGGGCATCCTGTCGCTTATGTGGGGGATGTAGTCGGGACTGGTTCTTCCCGCAAGTCAGCGATCAACTCGGTGTTGTGGCATATTGGGGAAGATATTCCTCACGTTCCCAATAAGCGATCGGGAGGATATATATTAGGAAGTGCGATCGCTCCCATCTTCTTCAATACTGCCGAAGATTCCGGTGCATTGCCGATCGAATGCGATGTCACCAAAATGGAAACCGGAATGGTAATTACCATTCATCCCTACAAAGGAGAAATTACCAACGAAGCTGGCGAAGTTATCTCCAATTTTACCCTCAAACCAGATACAATTCTCGACGAAGTAAGAGCAGGCGGACGCATTCCTCTATTAATTGGACGCACTCTCACCGATAAAACTCGCGCCGCATTAGGATTAGAACCTTCACCTGTATTTACCCGTCCAAAACAACCCGCAGATACGGGTAAAGGTTACACTTTAGCACAGAAAATGGTCGGGAAAGCTTGTGGATTGCCCGGTGTTCGTCCCGGTACATCTTGCGAACCAATTATGACAACCGTTGGTTCCCAGGATACCACAGGCCCGATGACCAGAGATGAGTTAAAAGAACTCGCTTGTTTGGGATTTAGTGCAGATTTAGTCATGCAAAGTTTCTGTCACACCGCAGCATATCCCAAACCAGTTGATGTGAAAACTCATAAAGAATTACCCGATTTCATGGCAGAACGCGGTGGCGTTGCATTGCGTCCCGGAGATGGAATTATTCACTCTTGGTTAAACCGAATGTTGTT
>NZ_JACJUP010000364.1:0-5551 GCF_014748295.1 Planktothrix sp. FACHB-1355
GCGGAAAATTATCTTGTCCCCTTCCTTGTCGGTCTCAACCAACTACTGAAGACTGCAAGAGTTGGGGTTGGGGGTGAAATAACCCGCTCTTTAACCTCAGACGATCCCAGACAGGGCTTGGAATCTGTCGTTGCAGCCCCGGTATGATTTGAAAAATTGCAGCAGTTATCGTCAAACAAAAAATAGGCATGAAAGTTACCCAGGAAAAGCTTCCCCAGAGCCAGATTGGCTTGGAAATAGAAATTTCGCCCGAAATGTCCAAAAAGGCTTACGAGCAAGTTTTTCAAGACCTTGCCCGCTCGGCCAACATCCCTGGGTTTCGCAAAGGCAAGGTTCCTCGCCACATCTTGGTACAGCGCTTTGGCTCGACGCGACTAAAAGCAGCGGCTTTGGAAGAACTAATTCGGGATGGAGTTAAAGAAGCAATTAAACAAGAGTCGATCGAAGCTATTGGCAACTACCAGCTGCGTTCTGACTTCGATCGATTGGTGAATCAGTTTGAACCTGGAAAAGCGCTGACTTTCTCAGCGACAGTCGATGTACCGCCAGTGGTAAACCTAAAAGAGTACACTGGTCTACAACTAAAGGCAGAAGAAGTCAAGTACGATCCCAGCTCGGTAGACAAGTTTTTAGAAGAGCGTCGTAAAGAACACGCCACGTTAGTGCCAGTATCGGGACGTCCGGCACAATGGGGAGATACAGCGGTAGTTGATTTTAAAGGTCGGCTGACTGGCGCTGGTGAGGGTGAAGGTGAAGCAGGTGGGGAAATTCCCGGTGGAGAAGCCCAAGATTTTCAGGTAGAGTTAGCCGAAGGCCGCTTTATTAAAGGTTTCGTTGATGGCATAGTTGGACTGAATGTGGGAGAAACAAAAGAAATTTCCGTCCAATTCCCCGCAGACTATCCGCAAAAAGATTTGGCCGATAAGCCGGCGATGTTTGAGGTGACGCTGAAAGACCTGAAAGAAAAAGAGCTACCCGAACTCAACGATGACTTTGCCGATGAAGTGAGCGAGTTCCAAACATTAGAAGAATTGCGCTCCCACTTGGAATCGAGGTTTCAGGAGCAAGCGGAAAGCAAAACTAAAGCTAATAAGCAGGAAGTGCTGCTGAACGAACTGCTCAAGCAGGTGGAAGTCGATCTGCCACAAACGCTGATAGAGGAAGAAATTAATGAATTGGTGACGCAAACCGCAATGCGGCTGAGTAACCAGGGCATTGATATCAAGAGGCTGTTTACTCAGGAAATGATACCGCAGTTGCGAGAACGATCGCGCCCGGAAGCGATCGATCGGATCAAGCGCACTCTAGCACTGCGAGAAATAGGCAAACGGGAATCGATCGAAGTAGAATCGGCAGCCGTAAAAGCGCGGATGCAAGAACTGCTGGAAGAATACGGTGATGGTAAAGATATAGATCCGCAAAGATTGCAAGAATTTGTTGAAAACGAGCTGCTAACAGAAAAAATCGTCGCTTGGCTGGAAGAACATAGCACGATCGAACTGGTTCCAGAAGGTTCTCTGAGCCCCGCTACTGAAGAAAAGCAATTGGAAACAGAAGCTAACGCAGATGTCGAGGTGGCTGCTGAGGTAGAAACCAGCACAACCGATGCCTCAACACCTGCGGCAGCGGAAATACTGCCAACTCAAGGCGAACAGCTAGAAGCATAAGCCGCCAGCAAAGCTTCCACCGAGCTGCCGAGATCGAAAGAAATGCCGAGTATAGACGCGCTCTGTCGCGTTTATACTGTGGCAAAACTAAAAATGGCTTGTACGGCAGTACCGCCCAAGTAACAGCCAAGATAGAATTTCACTTTTAATTTGGTGTCGCTTCCCATATATAAGGATGTCGAGATCGCGATCGGCCAAGAGTAGTATTTATACCACGTCAAAAGGAAAATCGCATTCCTTCGATCTCGGCCATACAAAAAGTGAGACTTCCCCGGTAGAGATAGCCAAACACAGTGGATCTTGGCTATAACAAATATAGTTGTCGTTGCGATCGTTTTACATTTTCAGTTCACAGCACGAGTACCAACAGGCACAAGTTTAATAAGGTTTTATGCTCATATCTCAATCCCCTGACCTCTCCCCAATCAGTTGGCGCTACTCGCCAGTATACGGCTCATACCGCACCGAGGCAGTCGTACCTATGGTCGTCGAACAGTCTGGTATGGGAGAACGGGCTTTTGACATTTACTCGCGCCTGTTGCGGGAACGCATAGTGTTTTTGGGAACGCCAATTGACGATGAAGTTTCCGACTCCATTGTGGCCCAGTTGCTGTTCCTAGACGCAGAAGATCCCGAAAAAGACATCCAACTGTACATCAACTCCCCAGGAGGATCGGTGACAGCAGGGATGGCGATTTATGACACCATTCAACAAATTCGCCCTAATGTTGTCACCATCTGTTATGGACTGGCTGCCAGTATGGGAGCGTTTTTGTTGGCGGCGGGAACTCGCGGTAAGCGGATGTCTCTAGCCAACTCCCGGATCATGATTCACCAGCCACTAGGCGGTGCCCAAGGTCAGGCGGTTGACATCGAAATTCAAGCCAAGGAAATTCTCTACCACAAACGTAAGCTGAATGAATTACTGGCTTATCATACCGGTCAACCCCTGGAAAAGCTGGAAATCGATACTGACCGCGACTTCTTTATGTCAGCCGTAGAAGCTAAAGAATACGGTATTGTAGATGGGGTCATCACCAGGCAGAATCTTCCCAAATCAGGAAATTCCCTCAGTAACGATAACGGCAGCGTCTAAGCCAGCGGTCTCAAGACAGAGGATGAAATGCGATCGAGTCCGAATCGATCCACAGTCAAAGTCCTTACAGGTTGATATAGAATTTAAGTATGCCCAGGTAGAATAACCGCCAAAACCGCTAAACATTAAACACAGCGGACAGCTTGGAAAAAAAATGGCATGAGGGTGGCGAAAACCTCCGCAAAAATAGCTAGGGAATAGCTACGGAAGTCTAAAGCTTCCCACAATCACACCAGTGAACACTGAGACTCTAAAACGTATCCTGTGGCACAGGAAAACGCTAGAAAAACTATTCTAGTACGCTTGGGGAGACAAGCCCTCTGAGGTTAGCTAAATTAAGCTAGTCGATCGGTGCATTTTGTACGGTTAATTAGTTTAAGAATTGCCTGCAAAGGATAGCTAATTTTAAGGTGTGTCGATGAACCAAGAATTTCTTGAATTATATTCAGGAGATTGTCAACGCACTTCAATAAGAGGCAGCTATGTCACCCAAGTACGACTCCCATTTAAAATGTTCCTTTTGCGGCAAGTCTCAAGAGCAGGTTCGCAAATTGATTGCCGGTCCGGGAGTCTACATTTGTGATGAATGTGTAGATTTGTGTAACGAAATTTTAGATGAGGAACTGTTGGATTCCGGGCCAACATCTCCCCAACCATCACCAAGGTCAGAACCATCTCAAAAGCGGCGTAACCGATCGTCCCATCTTTCCCTGCATCAAATTCCCAAACCAAGAGAAATTAAAAAATATTTAGACGAACACGTAATCGGCCAGGACGAAGCAAAAAAAGTCCTTTCAGTAGCAGTATATAACCACTACAAACGCCTCAGCTTTCAGCAGGCGAAAAACACCGGGAAAGCAGGGCAAGAGGAAGTGGTAGAAATACAAAAATCCAATATCCTGCTCATGGGGCCGACAGGCTGCGGAAAAACACTTTTGGCCCAAACTCTCGCCAATATCCTGGATGTGCCGTTTGCAGTAGCAGATGCTACTACGCTTACGGAAGCGGGATATGTCGGCGAAGATGTGGAAAATATCCTGCTGCGACTGCTGCAAGTGGCAGACTTCGATGTGGAAGAAGCCCAGCGAGGGATCATTTATATCGATGAAATCGATAAGATTGCCCGCAAAAGCGAAAATCCCTCCATTACGCGGGATGTATCCGGCGAGGGCGTCCAGCAAGCGCTGCTGAAGATGCTCGAAGGGACAGTAGCAAACGTACCTCCCCAAGGCGGACGCAAACACCCATATCAAGACTGCATCCAAATCGACACCAGCAATATCCTATTTATCTGTGGCGGTGCTTTTGTCGGTTTGGAAAAGGTGGTGGATCAGAGAATTGGCAAAAAGTCAATGGGCTTTGTCCAAGGTGGAGAGCCGATATCGAAAGAAAAACGGACAGCGGATATTCTCAAGCAATTGGAACCGGATGACTTGGTGAAATTTGGCATGATTCCGGAGTTTATTGGCCGCATTCCGGTGATTGCGGTGGTAGATCCGCTGGATGAAGAAACTTTGACGGCGATTTTGACTCAGCCGCGCAACGCGCTGGTGAAGCAGTACCAGAAGTTGCTAAAAATGGACAACGTACAGCTCGAGTTTAAGCAGGATGCGATCCGGGCGATCGCGCAAGAAGCATATCGGCGCAAAACTGGTGCTAGGGCGCTACGCGGAATTGTAGAAGAACTGATGCTGGATGTGATGTACGAGCTGCCATCGCGCAAGGATGTTACTCGTTGTGCGATCACAAAGGAAATGGTAGAGAAGCGATCGACCGCCGAACTGCTTGTCCATCCATCCTCTTTACCTAAGCCAGAATCAGCCTAGTGGATTTTAGATTTTAGATTTTAGATTTTAGATTGGTTGTAACAGACAAGAATCTGAAATTACAATAAATAGACGATCGATGGAAAATCCAAAATCCAAAATCCAAAATCGAAAATTTAAAAATGCCATTAATTCAGGTAAGAGGCGTCGATCATTATTACGAATGGATTCGATCGCCTGCAGCAGATAAATCCAAGCCAGTCATGATTTTCCTTCACGGCTGGGCAGGTTCCGGTAGATATTGGGAAAGTACGGCAAAAGCGCTGGCAGATAATTTTGATTGTTTGCTGTACGATATGCGCGGATTTGGGCGTTCCCGTTTGCCATTACCAGAAGCTATAGCAGATGCACCTACATTAACATACGAACTAGAAGAGTTTGCCGACGACTTGGCAGAATTATTGAACGCTTTGCAGTTGGGGCGCATTTATCTCAATGCCCATTCTATGGGTGCTTCTGTCGCCACCCTATTTTTGAATCGTTACCCAGAAAAAGTAGAAAAAGCAATTTTAACTTGTAGCGGCATTTTTGAATACGACGAAAAAGCATTTGCAGCATTCCATAAATTCGGCGGCTACGTTGTAAAATTCCGCCCCCGTTGGCTGGGAAAAATTCCTTTAGCCGATATCTTCTTTATGAAGCGTTTCTTACATCGCCCCCTGCCAAGAGCGGTGAGTAAAGCATTTTTGGATGATTTTCTCTTAGCAGATTACGAAGCCGCTTTAGGGACAATTTTTACTTCGGTGAGTAAAGAAGCATCTGAGGTAATGCCGCAGGAATTTGCCAAATTATCAGTACCAACTCTTTTAGTTTCCGGTGAATACGATTTGATTATTCCGGCAGAAATGGGGCGACAAGCGGCAGCTTTAAGCGAAAAAGTGGAGTATGCTCTTATTCCCAATACTGCACATTTTCCTATGTTGGAAGATGCAGAAACTTATTTGCAGAAAGTGCAGGAGTTT
>NZ_JACJUP010000365.1:0-5593 GCF_014748295.1 Planktothrix sp. FACHB-1355
TAGGCACAATTCGGCGATATCTTCCCGGCTGACTTTGCCGCGAATGTTGTCACCTTGCTCGAAAATTAACGGTTTGCCACCCGGTTCTTCTGTTAGCGCACAAGGTCTGATAATAGTATAAGGAATACCGCTGGCTCTGATAACATCTTCGCCGCGCAATTTCCAAGTCAGAATTCCGCCTAATTGGTCATTCATTCTCACTGCTGGCGGTTCTGCTTCTAAGTTTAATCCCGGACGACCGGGACGAGTGACGCCAGCGGAACTAATGGCGATGAATTGCGGACGGTAGTTACCATAAGCTGCGATCGATCCGACTTGCAAAGCAAAGCCGCCCGGTGTAAAGTTGGGGTTGAGCGCTCCGTCGTATTCAAATTTGCTCAGCATCAACTGGAACGATCGCACTTTGCTAGCATTGATTTTTTCGGAGTTTGACAAAGTTTTGGCGCGAAAAACCGGAATTAAATCGGCGAAAGGTACGCGCACACTTATCCAGGTGTTTGCTACCGTGTCGAAAGAATAGCTGTAGGCGACACCATCCCATTGAGTTTCTGTGCGAATGAAGAATTTGTATCGCTTTCCGTCTCCTTTGACGCGCAATTCGATACCTTCGTATCCAGATAAATCTAAGGGAATGTCAAAATTGCGGGTACGGACGGAAGCAAAACCGCCGGAATTGGCAGTCGATACATTGCCGGCAAATAATGCGGTGTTATCTACTAATTGAATACCGCTTTGACTGACGCCACCCATGACGACATCATCGACAGCACCCCAAATGTTTTTTAAGTCATCGGTTGCTTGGCTGAAATCGAAGATGATTTTTTCATCGGATTTAGGGAGATATTTGGCAGCTATTTCTACCAAATTTTTGATGCCTTGATAGTCCACAATTTCCGGACTGTCTACTACTTCTGGCATATAAAATTTGATACCTTGGTAATATTTGGCGCGATCCGGTGTATCTCCTTCCACCGGTTGCACGCGCACTCCGGTACAGCAGACGATCGCACTCACTTCGCTCATCAATGCAGGCGTCAGAGTTTCTGGTATAGTAATATCGCCCTCGCACAATTCCACTTTGTCTGGAAGCATTTGTTTTGCTCTTTGGGAATCTCGAACTAAGGCGCGTACTCGATAACCGCGATCGATCAGTCGTCGCACCACGCGCTTACCCACACCGCCAGTTGCACCCGCTACCAATATCGTTCCCACTTTTTTATCTCCATCAGGTCTGATATTATTATCCTTGGTGCGACCTTGCAGCAACCGTTGTATGCAGTTGAGGAAAGGGATAACCTCGAAATAAGTGAGAGTTTCCACAAATCTGCTGAAATCCCATTGGGAGCGATTGTTTTGTTCTGTCATACTTTGAGGGGCTAGTTACTTCCCTGATGCAGGGGCGAATTTAAGCTATCGCATATCCAGTATACTGCCGGACATTGGGAGCATGAAAAGCCAAAACAATTTTATCTTTTGGAACGCCTGCGGCAACCAGTTCATCGGTAATGCCAGTTTCAATTCCGTCTCTTTGAATCCAAATTTTGCCGTTAACGATTTCAACGTGAACGACACAACCGTGAACTCTGCGTTTACCGTCCCAACCTGACACCATAATGACAAAATTGTTCCGTTCGCGATCGATAATGAATTTACTTTCAAGTTCCCCATGACTGTAAGGAATCCGATGATGTGCTTCTAAAATGCGTTCTATGATATTGCGATACTCTTCTACTGTATCCATCTCAGATGCGGCAAGGGGACTCCCGTTATACAAGGGTAGGGTTAGCGGTCGGGGAATTGCCGCCAGCATTAAAATTGAGCGTGAGCGAATCCTTGTTTTCAGGGTTGTTGATATTCATAGCCGTCAGCCTTATGAATGGTTTTCAAGTATTTGGGGTGTACATCAAACTTTTGAGTGGGTAGTTGAAGAACAAAGCTTGGTCTAAAACGGATAGCAATGCGACCTATATATTTCCCTGTATACTTACCCGACAAAATATCAGCCTTAACAATGTCGCCAGTTTGAAATCCTTGGAAAAACTGACGCTTTGGAGCATGAGCTTTGGGAAATCCGTATTTATCGGGACGACAACGTTGACGAGTCCCGTGTCCCTTGGCTTTAACAATTAAAGGTTTAACACCTTTTAGTAATAGTTTTTCAGGAGTAGATTCGCCAACACAAGCCGCATCAGTCCAATGAGACTTTTCAATCCCTCTAGTCTTGCGATTAAACTTTGTCCGACCTCCAGAAGCTGCCTCTAGAGGCAACCCAGTTGTTTGAAGCCTTCTATATAATTCCCATCGGGTAGCATTAACTGCTGCTGCATCTTTAAGGGGTGCTTTTGCTTGAGCTAAAACTCGTTTGAGAACTTCGGGTTTCTGCTGAAGAAACTCCTCAATAGATTTATTTCCCTTGGCTTGGTTGCAGGAATGGCAGCTAAGACAAAGGTTACTAATTCGATTAGAACCACCTTTGCTCCTGGCAAGGATATGTTCAATCTCGAATGGAACGTTTTTTCCGCCGCAGTAAGCACACTTTCTATCCCATTTCTGAAGTAGATATTCCCTCACCTCAAAGCCAAATAGTTCACCTCGTTGGTACTCTAACCCGCTAATTTCAGGATTCTGTATTTGCTGCAAATCAAACCGGACTAACTCTTGAGAAATTGCGGTGACTGGGCAAAGTTTCGTGATTCGTCTAACCCAGGTTTCAATGTTGGCGATGCGACTCTCAAGAGATGGTGGTAGCCAACCCTGTTTACGGGTTCTGTTTAAGAAACGAGGCTTGCGGTAACGGGTCTTACGGTTACGACGACCTCTTCTTAAAGACCGCCTAGACTCAAGCGCATCTTTAATCTGTTGCCCTCTGTGTGCAATTTCTAAGCCTTTGGTTACTCGCCCTGTTTGTTCTTGAACAACAGCAATGCCAGTCGTTTTAGAACCTGGGTCGATTTTGATTCGGTGAGGATGAGTGACTGAATCTTCAACAACTCTATCTGGCAGAATTATTGTGAATGGATAGCGCTTATATACTTTAGCCCTCCCTTTATGTAATAGTTCTCTTGCTCTTGCTGGATGGCAAGGGTCAAGAGGATTTAAGCTTTTGTCTAATACGAAAACGCGCATTACTGCACCTCTCATTACTGGTAAAGTTTGCCTCGACAATGTTATTCAACCTTGTTGGGTACAACTCACTGGTTTAACTCGTTACACCTGTTTAAAGCTGTACGAAAGAGCTACAAACTGGCACGCATCTGTAGGTTTCTTGAGTTGAATAACGTAGTGCGCGAAGCACTTAGTCTGGTCAAGGAGCGAGCTTTTTCAAGCTCCCGTCATACCCGTTAGGGTTGACGGTGAGTTCTTGACTTGGCTAATATCTATTTACTGAAAGTAGCAGGCGATATCTTGCCATTTTTCAATCGTTCCAAATCTTTCAAAACCATTTTTTCTATAAGAGCTTCAAAGCTAACTTCAGGCTCCCATTTCAAGTTATTTTTGGCTTTGGCTGGGTTGGCAACTAATTGAAAATGTTCGTCCTGTCGGAATAACTTTGGTTGTACCGCGACATAGCGATTCCAGTCCAGTCCCACGCACTCAAAGGCGGTAGCCACCAGTTCCCGAACGCTATGTAGCTCACCGGTGCCAATTACGTATTCCTCCGGTACATCAACTTGCAGCATCCGCCACATTGCTTCTACATAATCTCCAGCATAACCCCAGTCGCGTTTAGCATCCAGATTGCCCATTTCAATTGTGTCGCTCAACCCTAATTTTATTGCTGCTGCGGCCAAACATACCTTACGAGTGACAAATTGAGGCGGGCGTCGGGGCGACTCGTGATTGTATAAAATACCGCTACAAGCAAACAAACCGTAGTGCTGGCGGTGATGCACCATAGTCCAATGAGCGTGTAATTTTGCCGCTGCGTAGGGATTCATCGGACGAAAGGGCGTTTGTTCGTCTTGGGGCGATCGATCTACATCACCAAACATCTCCGAACTGCTAGCTTGATAAAAGCGAGTCGCGAGTCCCGCTTTGCGTACTGCGGCCAACAATCGCGTTGCCGTTCCCGTGACCAAATCCAGCGTTCCCAGGGGATCGTTCCACGAATCCGGTACGAAACTGGGAGCCGCCAAATTATAAATTTCTTGGGGCTGCAATTGTGCCACCGCATCCTCAAGAGCCCCACAATCTGTGAGGTCTACAGCGTAAATTTCTACCCGATCGGCAAGAGAACCCAGTTTTGCTAGATTAGTTTGGCGTTGCGGTAGCAACAATCCCACGACGCGATATCCTTTTTCCAAGAGCGATCGGCTGAGGTAATAGCCATCTTGGCCTGTAATTCCTGTGATAAGTGCTGTCTTGGTCATCGATCGTTAGTCCCGGTCATTAGTTATCCGCAAAACTGACAACTGACAACTGACAACCTTACCACAAGCCTCTTTTACCGCTAGGTCGCACTGTCATCCAGTTTGTCTTTGCCGTAGCCAACTGCTCTTCTGTTATTCTGGCACCTGTAAGATTTGCTCCACAGAGGTTTGCGCCTCTGAGATTAGCATTGCTTAAATGGGCGTAACTTAGGTCAGCTCCCCGCAAGTCAGCACCTTCTAAGTCTGCATAGCTCAAATAAGCCCTACCTAAATTTGCATCCCGCAAAATGGCGTAATTTAAACTCGCTCTGCCAAAATCGGCATGGAACAAATTAGCTCCTTGGAGGTTTGTTTTGTTCAACCTTGCCTGATGGAAAATTGCTTCCGACAAATTAGCTTTTTGCAGGTTGAGCAAGCTGAGATTTTGCTGTGCGAAATCGCGTCTGCCCTTGTTATAGGATGATTGTACTTCTTGGGCATCCAGCTTGCGGGGCACTTTGCTTTTATTTCCAGTCGAACCGCTACTCTGTACTGTATTTCCGCCGGTTCTGCCCATACCGCTCCGATTCCCTGCTATGCCTGAGTTTATATCGGTTCCCTCCAGTCTAGTTCGTCGAGCGCGAATCGCCATTGCCGCACGGGAAACCGACCCCGACCCAGCCGCTCCACCTGACGCTCCCGCCGAACCGCTGGAAATTGGCCCGAACTTGCTAGGAGGCGGCTGGGAGACACCAGAGGGGGGAACGATCAGACCCTGAGCTAAGCTATCCATATAAGGTTCCAGCTCTAGGGCTCTGAGGACTTCATTCGCTGACTGATAGCGGTGTCGAACTGATACCTCCAGCATTTTTTTGAGAACTTCGACAAAGTGGGGGCTGACCCGGATGTGTTTTTCCCACAGCATCTCGCCGGTGGATGGATTGTAATCCAAGTCTTTGGGAGATTTGGCAGTCAGCAGATAAATGCAGGTGACTCCCAGAGCGTAGATGTCGCTGGCATAAACCGGGCGCATGGCCATCTGCTCTGGTGGGGCAAAACCGGGAGTACCGATCGCATAAGCTGTTAGGGCTGTTTGCTCTGAAGCGCTCGAAGCGGCTTGGTTTACCTGGTTCTTCACTGCCCCAAAATCGATCAGTACCAGTTTTTTGTCTTGTTGGCGACGAATTAAGTTCGCCGGTTTGATGTCCCGGTGAATTACTTGGTGGCTGTGGATGTACTGCAAT
>NZ_JACJUP010000366.1:0-5505 GCF_014748295.1 Planktothrix sp. FACHB-1355
CCGGTTGCTATGACTGCTCCTGCTATCAATGGCTAAGTTTGAGATTTAGCTAAACAAAAAGCGCTCTCCTGCAAAGGGGGGCGCTTTTTGGTTTTTAATTGACTAAAGGGTGATGCGATCGCTCCTCTTAGAGGTCGTCGAACCCATAAACTCGGTTTTAGGTAGGTGTTTTGACTTTCACAAGGTTATCCCAATTAATAACGATGAGAATATCGCGAAAAGCTTTGTTGAAATATTTTTTGTTATCTCTTTTAGGAGCAGGTTTTGTACTGATCCTGTTTGGTGGCAGTACATATTTATTCAGTTCCAAGCAGAATGTTGTTCGCTCATCCAGTTCTATAGCAGTCAATCTTTCCTCAACTTGCGGCAGTCCCAAGGCTGGGCCAACTGATAATCCTGTTGCTGCCAAGTACGGAGTCGAAGCTTATCCGTGGACTGAAAATATCAAATGGAACTGCGTTTACAACATTAATGATTTTAAGGGCTCTACGATTGTTGAACAATTTAATGCCGCTCGCGATGTGGCAACTGCTAATGGGGGTGGTGTAGTGTATTTTCCTTCCGGAACTTACACTTTTACAGACAGCATTTTTTTGAAAAATGGTGTGGTTATCCGTGGAGATACCCCTTCGGGAAAAGATGCTAAATCTGATTCATACAAGCCACCAACTAAGTTTATATTTTCCAAATACGAACCTACGTTTTCTGGTAATGGTACACCTAACAATACAGCTTTTAAAAAAATATTTACAACTGCACCGGAGTCGGATAGCAATATTGGTATTGTCAATGTAGATATTAATCGGGGGGGAATCAAGTTATCGGGTGATATTGATACTGGCAAGAAGCAAAATATTGTTATTTTTGGCATCCGCAGCAATAATGTTGCCGATCCTTCTCCCCAAGTTCCAGATATTTCCTTTCAAGAGCCCTGGATGCGCTATAGCGATCGCTTTGCTGCCAACATTACCATAAATGCTTTTGCTAATGTCTTGGTTGCTAATAATCGCCTTAATGATGCTATTACTGACAATTACGAACAACCCGCTTACAAAATTAAACCTTTAGAAGGAAACGAAATTATTACTTATGCTGAAGGTAGCAAAGTTCCCTTTCACTATGGCAATCACTATGGAATTGTAGTTAATCGTTCAAAACCGGAAGGATTTACATTAGCCGCAGAACCTAATACTGAACCAGGATTATTCCGCAAGGGAATTGTTATTCGAGATAACTGGGTATTTCACACAATGAGAATAGGTATCCAAGCATCTGGCGATGGTTTGTTAATTAAAGATAACCAGATTTCAGACCAGCCGAACAAAGAATGGTGGACAGATCCGACGGGAACTAAGCAACCCAGAGGAGCCGTTACATATGAGAACCGCGCTATTGATTGGTCTGGATATAATGTTCAAATTGAAGGAAATAATTATCAAGTTTACAGACATCGCGTTATGGATACTGCGTATCTAAGTGTGGATGGAGAGGGAATTTTAATTCAGGAATGCTGTGGTGGGACTAAAATTAATGGTGTGACGATCGTCAAAAATGAAGGTAATGCTTATATTGGTTTGTACAAGATACCTTCTACGCGCAATGTGCGTATTAGCGATAATAAAGTATTGTCTAACGTGAGCGATATAGCTTCGATTTATGTAGAAGCTAATACAAACAATCGTTCCAGTTCAATGGAAAATGTAATTATTGAAAACAATACCGTGGCAGGAACCATTGCTGCCAAAGCTAACTTGGGAGGTAAGGGTAATATAATTAGGAATAACATTGGCAATAACAGTGGAACAATAAAATATTCATGCAATATTACAGTTCAGGGAAATACGGGTTTTGCCCAGGAACCGTGTTTGAATTTACAGTCATCTAATCAACAAACTCAGTAATATAGTAACTCAAATTGCTAGTTACATTAAGTAGGGTGCATCGGAAAAATAAAATTAATTATTATGGCTTTCACGTACTTGTGGTAGCCAACCCGGTTTTTTGGGCATAGGCCAGCATTTGAGCCAATAAGTAATACCAAATACGAATTATTTAGCCCCTTTATAGTGTCGAGTGTAGCAATGAAGCATTGCCGCGATAAGTGTATTCCCTTGACCCAAAGTTTTTCTCGCGCAATGCTTCACCCTTCTTAGGGATAAAGCGGGTTTCGATCCCGGATTTAGTATAGCTTTTACTTATCACCATATCTCCGGGAGAGCCGAATCCATCCTGGGTATCAGGTTTCTTTACTCACATCTTGCACCAGGCGTCAAAACCGGGTTTCTTGCAAATAGCTGAACCTAAAAGCCTAGATATTTCGTTAAGAAACCCGCTTTCTCAGGTCTTGTTGAGAATGGTGCAAGATATCAGTTTACGAAAATTTAAGTTTTGCGATCTTTTGCGATCGCTCTTTTGGCAGATGCGTAATTCCTGTTATTGTGATTTAAAGCTGAGAGCGCTTGCTCCCTGTTGTGTGTTTTCTTCTCCTACCCTTTTCTAATTAATTCAGCCTACTTACTTAAAGAATGGGTCTTAGAGGCGGAAGATTAGAAATGTATCGCAGCACTATCGGTAGTGATTGAAAAGGTTTTTTCAACACAACCGACAGAATTATCTTGGACTGCAAACCCGTCATTATCATTAAATAAAAATTATGAGTCAGACTCTACTGGTTCCTATTCATGTTGATGCCCTTTGTTTAGCTCAAGAACAGCAAGCACTCAGGGCTATGGCCGATTATAGTAAATTACCCTATATATACCAAGGTACTCATGGAACAGGGCAAGAAAATCTTAGCGAACAGATACTAGCGCCCTTATTTAATCAAGAATTTACTCTCAAAGCCGGAATTCATCTCCATTTGTCTTTACCTGATGCTTTAACCAGTGGGAAACATGATGAAACAGGAACAACTTTTCCTCGTGTTCCTAACCGTTGGCTAATTTTACGCCAAGGAGGGGAGCGAGGGCAAAAACAATGGATTATAGAAAGTGACTATCTTTATCCCGAATTAGAAAAAGATGATAATAGTCCACCGCCAGATGCCATTAATATTCTCATAGAACCCCCAGATCTTGCTACCGTTAATCCTGATGATGAAAATACTTATCAATACCAACGTTACCGCTATATGGGGCGAACCTGGGAATTAACACAATGGTTATTGGAAACAGAAACAAAAGAATATGCTGAGAGTTTAACCGCAATTGGTACTAAGGAAACTGTGCCGATTTTTGATGAAGTTAAAGCGACTTTTGCCGCATTTTATCCCAATTGTCACAGTGTTTTTGGCTTTTACGATCCTGATTATCCCAGTAAGAATCCACCAACTGGATTACAATACGATGTCATCGGTTGGTATAGTGATGAAGAACAGGATTATCTACAGCAATTTTTAGCAGAACATTCTGGCGATAACCAAGAATTACTCGAAATCTTAGCAGAAGAATTTAATTGGAATATTGAACTAGGGGAAGGAGAAGAATTACCCCAAAGATCCCTTTATCATGGAAGGATTACTTTTGGTGATACTGGCGCTAGTCGTTCAGCAATAGAGCGAGTAAAAAGCTTATCTCAACCGACGATCGCAGTAGCTAATTCCGCCCCATAAGCGCTTTCTGCCTATCTCGCTTATAGTTTTTCCAGTGATGATGCAACAGTTCGTCAAGCTGTAGAAGATAAGTTAAACGCTTTACAATTATCGGAACGATTGGAGTCACGAAAACTCGACATTGATGCCAAATTCCGAGAAGGGCGACATGAATGGGGATTTAATACAGAAAATGATGGTTTCTTGTGGTCAATTATCCCGCAAATTACCCAAGAAAAGACTCCAAAAATGAGAAATATTCAAGCCAGTCGAGTCACAATCCCAACAAACTTGGCTCATTTACTCAATGAATTAAATGTTGTTCAAGAACAATACAATCAAGCTTGGCTGAATATAGAATCCATGCGCCGTCAATTGTACAGCCAATGGTACTATTTTATGAAGAACCAGGCTGAAGACGATGGCGATTTCTATGATACTATCAATCTGACTAGCCTGATTCCCCTCCGCACAGCGATCGCCCAAGCAGGAGAATTAGAATTTACAGAAAATACAATCACAGCAAAAACCTTACCCTTTGGCATTGTATCTAAGTTGAATGAATATTTCAGCTATTACCTAGATCTGATGCGATTAGCGGCTCAGGGGACTTTTGGTGCTGATGGGACTGAATATCCTTGGTCAGATATATCCAATGAATTTGCTAACTGCGGGGTAACTTTATCTGATAACCGAACAGTTATAACGATTGGCGAGGGCGAATCTTGGGAAATACAAGACAATGAGCAAACCTATCCGGTGAAGGTAGAAGGGGGAATTTTTACTATTTATATTCCGCCCACACCATCTCAAATTGCCTTTAATTTGGTTAATAAATTGGAGGAGTTATCACAGGCGATCGCTACCTATAACAGCAGTTCAGATAATAAATATACCCTCACTCAAATTCCCAGTCAAAATTACTGGCGACCTAGCGATCCAGTAATTCTCTTAGCAGGAGAAGCAGCACAATCTCCAACTCGGTTTGGACAGGATGGCAGATTAAGAGAAGACAACCTATTACAATGTCACCCCTTAGACTTCGATTTGACAACGATTACAGAGAATATAGACAATCTGCAAGGGTTAATTGAAGGACTTAAACCAGAAGCAGGACAAGATTCGATTAATTTTAGCATCTGGACTCAGCAACCTTGGAATCCCTTTGCCTTCCATTGGTCAGTTTTTGCTTATCCTTGTCGTAATATGGAATCGGGAGAAGTGCAAGATTACTCCCCCAAGCAAATTCTCGATTACTATAATTTAGAACCTAATGCGATCGACCTAAAGCTCAAATCAGGTGCGGAAAGTAATTTTGTTCCCAATGCCAATAGTTATACAGGGTTTAGCATTTTAACGCCATCCGTAGCCCTCGAATTGACAGAAAGACTCACCAGTTATCTAACACAAGAATTACTCCCTGACTACTACGCGGCTAATAATATTCCTGCCGAAAGGCAAACGCCAGATTACTTAAGTCAGAATTTTGAGGATGTTAAAAATTGGTATGAAAGTCAAAATACTTTCGCCAATCAAACAGAACAATCTCAAGATCCCATCTTCGTCGCTTTGTGGGCTTATGGAGAAATGCAAAGCACCGACTGTCAGGCGCAAGTAATTAGTGGATTTAATGATACTCTATTGCTGGCTCAACCAACTTTACAGTTAGAAATAGACGATCCCATTTCCACTGATGCTGTAGCAAAAATTTTCCACGAACAAGTGCGTTGGACTTTAGGAAATAGCTTACAGTACAAGATTCTTGATGGAGACATTTTCAACCCTATCCGCAGCGGGGGAATGTCCATCAAACAACTGTGGTTAATTGATAGTTTTGGACAACATAAAGAAGTCATTTCTTCTGACAATCCTGAAAACACTCAGGTTGTAACCACTTCCGAAATGACCTCACCTAA
>NZ_JACJUP010000367.1:0-5531 GCF_014748295.1 Planktothrix sp. FACHB-1355
ATTTACCTCCGATCTGAAGAATGAAGCCAATCGGCACGATCTCAATCTATAATTCTGCGGGTTGTTAGGTAAGTCTCTGATTCCCTGGGCGATGCCTCCGTATCCGCTGATGGCGATGGCGATCGCTCCTCCTGGGTCTTTTTAATTATCGCATTTGGGTCTCCTTTTCCCAGCAAAACTTGAATTTTTGGCCCAGAACTCCCCAAACGAAAGATCATACCATCTACGACCTGACGCTGAGTGATCGGTTCGTTATCTACATAGGTTCCATTAGCTCCAAAACTAATAATCTCCCAATCAGTACCATTGTTCCACAGCTCCACATGGTTACGGGAAACCACAGCGCTGTAAAGCACTACGTCATTATCTTTCGATCGACCAATCCGAATTAAAGGTTCGCCGCCAAAAGTCCAACTTTGAACCGGGGTAGACTGGCTTGGATGTAGCAGAGTTAGGGTAATCACCGCTATTGGATATGCAAATAAATACGTGTATAAATGTTAAGATGGCTAGATGCTCATCTCCAGCATATCAACTAAAAAAATCCTCCGCAATTCCCCCATCCCCCTAACCAGCATAAGTTTATACTGCCACCACTCACCTATTGGCTAACACTTATTTATTTTTCTGACGAATCGGAATTTCGATCGCAAACTCAGTTCCATCGCCTAGTGTTGAAAAACACTTTAATTGTCCTCCGTGTTTTTCAACCACAATCTGATAGCTAATAGACAAGCCCAAACCAGTACCTTTGCCAGGAGGTTTAGTCGTATAAAAAGGATCGAATAATTTACTAAGTACTGTCTCTGATATTCCTGGCCCGTTGTCTGCAATCCGAATTGCCACCCACTCCGCATTCAGCAATTCAGTACGAATTCGGATCGTACCGAGACGGTGTTCAACTTCATCCACATATTGCTGAATTTGCTGCCTGCGCTTCAAGTTTTCGCTTTCATCTACAGCATCAATAGCATTACTCAATATATTCATAAACACCTGGTTCATCTGTCCGGCATAACACTCCACCGGTGGTAAGTCGCCGTACTCCTTAATCACCAAAATACCCGGATGACCAGCCCTTACCTTAAGTCGATTTTGCAAAATCAGTAGAGTGCTATCAATTCCCTCATGCAAATCCACCGGCTTCATCTCAGCTTGATCCAGCCGCGAGAAATTTCGCAGAGACAAGACAATCTGACGGATGCGTTCTGCCCCCAGCTGCATCGAAGCCAGCAGCTTAGGCAAATCTTCGAGCAAGAAATTCAAATCTATTGCCTCAGCCTGCGCTTGAATAGCCGGAATAGACTGAGGATAGTGCTGCTGGTACAGGTACACCAATTGCAACAAATCTCGCACGTATTGACTGGCGTAAGGCAAATTACCGTGGATAAAGCTGACCGGATTATTAATTTCGTGAGCCACACCGGCAACCAGCTGTCCCAAACTAGACATTTTTTCAGTTTGAATCAGTTGTGCTTGCGTGCGTTGCAGTTCGTGTAAGGCAAAAGCCAGCTGATTCGCCTGTTCTCTTAATTGCGCTTCCGATTTACGCAAAGCCTCCTCAACCTGCTGGCGCTTCACTATATCCTTTTTCAGAAGCGCATTAGCTGCCTGGAGTTCCGCAGTTCGTTCCTCAACTTGCCTTTTTAAATCATCGTGAGCTTTTTGCAGTTCCTCCTCCGCCTTGACCCGAAAAGTTATTTCCCTCTGCAATTGCTCATTAGTTTGCCTTAATTCACTGGTGCGTTCGTCTACCGCCTGCTGTAAAGCCTCAATCACGCCATACATTTCCGTGGGGTCCAGCACTTGCAGCAGGCTAGTCTGGGAAACGATTCCCAGTAACTCCCCCTGATTCCCAGCAACAACTAAGCGGCGCACGTGTCGCCGCTGCATCTCCTGATGGGCCACCCACAGCGATTCATCTGGCCCCAAACAAAACAACGGCGTACTCATAACATCTTGCGCTTGCAACTGAGACAAATTCAGCTCCAATGCCTGAAACTCCACCACATCTCCTTCAGTGACAATCCCAACGGGCACCAAAAAGTACGGTGTTCTCACCCCGGAGTGTAGAGTTAAGCTATTTTCAATATTCAGCCGTTGTTCCTCCATCCTGGTAATCACCACACAGCTGACCCGATACTCTGCCATCAACTGAGCTAAATTCAATACTGATGCAGTCGATGGTGCATGAATCACTTGAGTTGTCATCACGTCTGCAACAGACCACAATCGTGTTAGAAGATTGGCGGGTTGCATCGATGCGCGAATGCTTCCTGGTGTCAACATCCCTATCAACTGACCCTGCTGGCTTAAAATCGGCAAGTGGCGAATGCGATGGTGACGTAATATGGATAGAGCGCTGAAGATATCTTGAGCATCAGATTGAGTAAGTGTAACTACTGGATGGCTCATTACATCCGCCACATTTACACTTTTTAAGTCCATCCCGGCAGCAATAAGTCTAACAATATCTCGTTCGGTAAATATCCCTACTAACTGCGATGCTTCCATCACCAAAACACAGCTAGCTCGCTTCAGCCTCTCTTGTTGGGAAGATTCGCCGTTCTCCTCAACTTCCGGCAGCCCATTTTCTCCGTTGACGGGGCAGCTGCTTCTCACCCTCGCCATTCGGTGCAGAACTTCTACTAGGGAAGTATGAGGAGCGACGGTCAGGGCGTGGGGATTGATGGCATTTTTAAGGGTTAGGGAATAGATCGGCGGGCCGTTGAGCTGCATAGCGATAAAATTGTGTGATGATTTCCACACCACATCATTGATGCAGTCAATTGTATGCTGTTATACTGCACACAGCTAGAGAGTGCGATTTACTCTTTTGAGACAGGTAATTTGTCGTTGTACTTAAAAACACATTAGTAATTGGTGATTTGCAAACTCTGACAAGTACTGTAAAAATTAAGCGTCAAGTTGGGTGGCGTCCTCCCGCTCTTCCGACCTGGGATGAATTAAAGTGTCTCTGGATTTGTCAGGTTTGGGTTCATTAGGAGATTGTTTCGCGGGAATCTTTTTTTGTCCCTCTTTTTGCCCCTCTTTAGTGTTAGATGTTCCCAGTAATACTTGAATTTGAGGTCCAGACCGAGCTAAACGAATCAGGGCTCCATCTCTGATGGCAGCTTCGTTAATGCGTTTGCCTTCCAGGTAGGTACCGTTTGCACCTAAATTCACAACTTCCCAGTTACAACCGTGACGTCGCAGCTCTACATGATGCCGTGAAACTACGGCACTGTAAAGGATGACATCGTTATCAGTAGCTCTCCCAATCCGAATCACCGATTCCTCATCAAAAGTCCAACTTTGAATCGGGATTGACTGAAGTGGATGCAGCAGGTTTAAAGTAATCACATTGGCAGCGTCAATTGATTTTGGATGCAATAACTAGAATCGATTAGGAGATCTGAAACAGAAACGTCACCAGGTCTCCTTTTCCGAGAGCGATGCGATCGCCCGATCGCAATCGGTGTCGGTTGCCTCTCGGCAGGGGCGTGTGATTAATATAAGTGCCGTTAGAACTCCCGACATCTTCAATATAATAGGCATCTCCCTCGATCCGGATATCCGCGTGAATGCGAGAAACGACCTCGGAATTTGGAAAACCCGAAACGTCTATATCCGGGGGAATTTGATCGTTGGGCTTACCTATATGAACTATAGGTAAATTTTGGGGCAGCTCGATGTCCGTTTTAGTTTGGAGGTGCAGAAGCTTTGCTGTTTGCTGCTGCAATCGAGTTTGGGAAGTGGGGTATGGTGCTGATTTGGCTGGACTTGCAGCCTGAGCTTGTTCGCTACCGACCGCTGGCGGTGGCGCGGGTGGAGTTTCTCCAGCGGTTGCTTCGATGCCGGGATTTTGTGGAACAGGTGCTGGCGAACTCATTTGTAAAGGTAACGGTTCTATTAAAGGATCTGGTTCGATTAAATCCGGTACCGACACTTGTTGTGTCGGCGCAGCCGCGACCGTACCTGGGGCGGCTGTCTGTTCTTCTCCTTTGACAGAATTAGTTGCCTGCAAGTTAAAGCCGCATTGACCGCAGAAGCTGGCGTCTGTCTGCACCGTCGCACCGCAGTTAGGACAATTGGTTGTGGCCGGTAACGGTGTGTAACAAGCTTCGCACTGAACCGCTCCGTCTGGATTTTGGTGATTGCAGTTTGGGCAAACAATCATGAAATTTTCTCTTCCGTCGAGATTGTCTTCGATGAGTTTTAGTGGGAAAGTGGCGCTATCCGATCGGATCTTAATAATTCGATCGCGACTGTGAGGTTGCCAGACCCAAATTTCCACCAGCAGACTCATCTAGTAGCCACCAAAGTTCTCCGACTGGCTCGATCAGCCGGGATGGGTAGGCCATATCGTCGCCTTGAGGGGCAAAAACCTGCGCTAAGGCAGATTGTTTGTTGGCACCTGCCACTATGAATATTACACAGCGGGCTTGGTTAATCAGGGGTGCTGTGAAGGTAAGGCGCGGTTGACCGTCCTTATTCCCAACTCCGATCGCACGGTCGCGAGCTTGCAGCACATCTGTGTGTGGAAACAAGGAAGCGGTATGTCCATCATCCCCCATTCCCAATAAAACGATATCAAATACCGGAAATTCTCCTGGGGCACTGCCAAAAAACTCTCGCACCTCCAGTTCGTACTTTTGGGCGTCTGCTGCTGGGTCAGCGGCATCGGTAGGCATAGGATGGATGTTGGCAGCTGGTATATCTACTTTATCCAACCAAGCTCGACGAGCCATGCCTTGATTGCTGTCGGGATGCTCTGGCGGCACGTAACGTTCATCACCCCAAAATACGTGTACTTTCTCCCAAGGCAAGCTTTGCTTCGCTATTGCTTCATACAGAGATTTAGGTGTGCTGCCGCCCGAAAGAGCGATCGTACACTGGCCGCGCAAGGCTGTTGCTGTATTAATTTTGTCTGCCACCAGTAGGAGCGATCGCTCTAGCAAGGCTGTCTGAGAGGGTAGCACTTCCACGTTTGTGCCCATTAGTTGCTGCACCTAATAGCTTTCCTATCTTCAGAGTAAAGCATATATTCGTTGAGAAACATTCAGGGGTGATAGCCTACGTTTTGGAGTATCTTGCTGGGCGATTGTATACTATCTTTGCGATCGGTGCATACTATCGGTCACAATATTTTACTAGATTCCTGGATAAAATATCCTGAATAGTCAGCTAATAGTTTAAATTTAAGATTTAAGCAAAACTTCAGGATCGGCTTATCGCAATTTGGCAAACCAAAATGGTAGATCCGACAGATCAAATCGCAAAACAAGCTCGCTCTGGCAGCGTTGCGGCGATTATTCAACTAATGAATGAAAAGCTGGCTTCTAATGGTGTCAGAACCAGAGCAATACGCGAAAATGGCGTATTGCAAATGCTATGCGAAGCTGAGAGCCCAGAACAGCTCGAGCGATCCACTTTAGTGCCGCAAATTCGCGAGATTTTGCAGAATATCGGGCCCAGGAATATTCGTCGCGTTAGAATTAATTGTCGAATCGTTCGAGAACAGCAGTTGC
>NZ_JACJUP010000368.1:0-5425 GCF_014748295.1 Planktothrix sp. FACHB-1355
GATGATGCTTTTGAAGCTGAATATGTGGAACTTTTAGCCGCAAAGACTGAAAACTTTGAAACTACCAATACAGAGTATCCGTTTCAAGGCTATTACTATCCCGTGCGGCTAAACGATACTTATGGATTGCTGTTAGATTGTTCCGTTAACGATGTTACTCAGGCTCAACCAAGCAAATGCTTTGCCGCACTCAAAGCAGAAATTGAGCGCAGATTGAACGGCCAAACAGCTACGATTGGACAAACCTGGATGATTTCTGGCTGGCTGCCTAATTCTAATAAAAAAAGCCCAGAAGAAATTGCCCAAGCTTGCTATCAGGCATTAATGCCAGGTTCAAATTGGGAACACGACTTGGATGGCAAGGGTCAATTTCTTGGCGCAAATATCTTTGAACTTTCGCGATACCGCTTGGTGATGAAAGAGGGCTTTACCGACGCGACAAATATTGCAAGTCTTCAAGAGAACCAGCACGTTATTATTGTTTTATATCCCGATGAAGCCACAGCCACAAATGAAGCTCATCGCTTTTATTATGATTGGATGCGTTTATTTAGCTATCGTCACAAAATTTTGTGGGCTTACGGCCAAAGTCGGTTGCTCAAAGAAACTATAAAAAATTATTTTGTCACCGTTGAAGATTCTGGTAAATCTATCGGCAAAGCTAGTTACCAAAGGGAAGAATTATCCAAATTTCGGAAAACTTTGGCGGTGGTACAGGATACGTTGAATAAGTATACCATCGACTTAAATAAGCTGGATTTTCAAGGGCGCACAATAGATATCAATTTGAATAATTATGTGAATCGGTTAGAGAGAATCGAAACCAAAGCTAAAGTCGAAACAGAACTGAAATTTTTAAGTAAATTTAGTAAATTGGTAACGGAAAAATACCTGCAACAAATAAAGAAAGATACGGAAAATTTGGAACGAGGTTTGAGGCTGCTAGAAAATACAATTAATGCCATTCGCAGCCGCGTCGAAGTTGATAAAGCCGAACGCGATCGCAACTTCCAAAACACCGTTACTATTATCGGTATGGGATGGACTGTCGGCTCCTTCGTTGCGTCTCTGGATAAACTCGGAAAAGATCCCAAAGACCCTGTTAGATTGCTTCTCACCAATTCTCAGCTAGTCCCAAAACCCTGGTTAGATCCTGCTGTCCCGTTGGTGTATACTCTCAGTGTAGCGATCGTAGCAGCAACCTTGACTTGGTTGGTCAGACGTTTATGGCCGCGTTCATCTTAATTTGCTCGTGCCCCATTATTAACAAAATTCTTGACGAAATTTCCAGTTACTTTACTATATTCTTAAATAACTTGTTGTTGGATTCATGGGTAAAAGGATCGGTCTTTGATTTTGCAAATCCAGTTCAATACCCAGCGCTTCTAGCGGAATTACACCAAGCAATGGATCTGCACCTGACGGCAATTCTACACACTCAAAAGTTCCCTCTCTTCCCAGCAAAGAAATTTTGGCATCTTGAAAGATTCGCGCTTTTCCCAATCCCGTAGCTGTAGCAATATCAACTTCTTTGAGGAGGGATAATCCCAATCGCGAAATTACATTGGCTGGCAAACACAAAGTAGTAGCTCCCGTATCCACTAGCACATCTTTGAGAGTAATCGATCGCACTTCCTGTGCTGAAATCACACCCCGTTCTACCAGACCTTCATCCAAACGATTCGTAACCGCGATAGTTGTAGTAATTTTTCCCATTGTATCGACGCTAGTGAATTGCATAATTATACACCTCCTGGTATTATTCTATTATATGAATATCTGTCAATTACCACCATCATTACAGCCAGGGGATTTACTAAAAGTAGTTGCCCCCAGCGGTGCTTTGCGAGAATATCAAGCATTGGAAAAAGGCGTGCAAATTTGGTGCGATCGCGGCTATCGTGTAGAAGTTACCAATGTGCAAGAAAAATGGGGCTATCTCGCTGGAAAAGACGAACATCGTCGCCGCCAACTACAAGAAGCATGGCACAATCCAGAAGTCAAGGGAATCCTTTGTGTCAGAGGCGGTTACGGAAGTACTAGATTGTTGGAAGATTGGATATGGACTGTAGGAGAACGGGCGAGCAAAGCACAATTCCCAATCACCAATCCTAAATGGCTGATAGGTTTTTCCGATGTTACTGCGCTGCTGTGGAGTTTGAGTAAAATCGGGATTTCTGGCGTTCACGGCCCCTTGCTCACCACGATAGCATCCGAACCGGATTGGTCAATCCAAAGATTGTTCGACTGGGTAGAAGGAAAGCAACTGCAACCATTGCAAGGTGTAGGATGGGGTGGCGGTAAAGTGAGCGGCATTTTATTACCGGCTAATCTAACAGTAGCGACGCACTTATTGGGAACGCCGTTGCAACCGGAATTAGATGAAGTAATTTTAGCCTTAGAAGATGTGACAGAATTTCCTTATCGCATTGACAGACAATTAACCCAATGGCGGATGATGGGAATATTCCAAAAAGTGAAAGGTATTGCCTTGGGAAGATTTAGTCGCTGCGAGGCTCCAGAGGGAATTCCCAGTTTTAGTATAGAGGAAGTGTTGCGCGATCGCCTCTGTGACCTTGGCATACCCATCGGATCGGACTTGCCCTTCGGTCACGACGGCCCCAACGCCTGCTTACCGATGGGAGTTCCAGTAGAATTAGATGGCGATCGAGGTATGCTTAGTTTTAGGTAATGCTTGGGATGCTCCAGGAACCGTAGATCTATATAATCTGTCGAAACAGCAAGCAATGTTTCAAAAATAGGTGAGGGGGCATGATGAAGATCGATCGTAAGTTTTTGCGTAGAATGGCTGCAAGTGTCGCGATCGCAGGGATGATGGTAATAGCGATCGGCGATATTGTCGGTGCAGCAGAACGACTCAATGATGGAGATAGCGTTAATGGAGTCATCCGCGCTAACTCTCCCACCTTCCGATTTAGAAACCAAACAAGGACAGGTTCTCCCATTCAAACAGCTACTGGAGAAGAATACACCTTTAACGCCCAGCAAGGAGATACGATCGAAATTTCCGTCGATGTTGAAGAAGGCAATCTCGCACCAGTATTAGTTTTGATTTCATCGCAAAACGAAAGGCAAGTTGCTTACGACGATACGCAGAATTCGCTACGCTACCGAGTACCCGCTGATGGAGAATATCGACTTTTAGTATTAGGTCAAAATAACACGCGGGGAAGATACACCCTTTCCGTTTCTGGAATTTCCGATAATTCAGTTGCCCAAAATCCAGTTTCACCAAACGCAGATAAACGGCGACAACTTCTAGCAGATGAATTTGGATTGCGCGTGCTGGATAACTGTCCTCCCGCAACTGGTTCTTTAGTTGTCGTATCCTTTGTCGAATCCACACAAACTTACAGATATTGTGCCAGTCCCAACCGCGTTTATCGCGCCGGAGAATACACCTACGATGCTATTAGCGGCGAGCTCAAAACAGGCGCTCCTGTTGCCCAAGGTTCTTCTTCAACTAACGATGCCAAGCGACGCATATTAGAAAATGAATTCGGATTGCGAGTTTTGGATAACTGTCCTCCCGCAACAGGTTCTTTGGTAGTCGTTTCTTTTCCCGAATCTACTCAAACTTACAGATACTGCGCCAATGCCAACCGCGTTTATCCAGCCGGAGAATACACTTATGATGCTGTCAGCGGCGATTTAAAACGAGGCACGACTGTTGCCGGAAGTTCATCTTCACTCAACGATTCCAGAAGACAAATTTTGCAAGATGAATTGGGATTGCGAGTCCTGGATACCTGTCCGGCGGCAACAAGTTCTTTGGTTGTAGTTTCTTTTGAAGAATCCAATCAAATTTACAGGTATTGCGCCAATGCCAACCGCAATTACCCAGCCGGAGAATACACTTACAATACCAGCACTCGCAACTTACAAGCTGGTACTCCTGGCAGAAACAGTCAGCGATGTGCGGTATCAGTCGCTGGAGTTTGCGTAGTTAAATAATATCCTGTTATCCCTCCCAGCGCTTTTCAACCTGTTGGAGGGGTAAACATCAGTTGAAATCGCGCTAAAGATTGCTGCTTAAAAATATTGACACTCCCCGTTCTCAAGAAACGGAGATTCTTGGTTCAGCGAGAGTCCTTGTCTAGACTCATTACTGAATCTAGATAGAGGGACAACTCTCCCCAAGCGTTGAGGGCATCTTTTGCCCTAGTTCCGGTATGCCCTACCGTACTTAATGCTTCCATCAAGATATTAATTGCCGCATTCGTATCTCGACACAACACCAATCCACAACTACATTTATGAGTTCTAGTGCTAAGCGTTTTCTTGACTTCATTACCGCAATTTGAGCAATTAACGCTGGTGTATTCAGGTGGAACGGCTACAGTTATCTTCCCATACACCCTGCCAAAATACTCCAACCAAACTCGGAACTGATACCAAGTTACATCGCTAATACTCTGACCTAGTTTGTGATTCCTAGCCATATTTCTCACCTGCAAGTCTTCATAAGCAATCAAGTCGTTAGACTGAATTACGCATTGGGCTAGCTTACACGCCCAATCTTTACGCTGCCTACTAAGTTTTAGGTGTTTTTTGGCTAATTTTTGTTTGGCTTTGATGTAATTTTTAGACGGTTTTTGACCAGTACGAAACTTTCTAGATACTCTTCTTTGTAATCGTTTTAATGCTTTTTCCGAACGATGCAAGTATCTAGGGTTATCTACATGATTGCCCTCTGAATCTGTATAGAAATGAGTCAGACCAACATCAAGCCCAATCATCCTTTTGGTTGGTTCGGTTTTGATTTCACGATTATAGGCGATACAAAACTGGGCGTAATATCCATCTGCCCGTCTGACTAACCTGATGCGCTTAATATCTGATAATTGATAGCCATGCAAGTCGTAGGTTCCGATCAGTTTAATTTGGCCAATTTCAAAACCATCAGTCAAGATTAAATACTTCCTGTTTTCTGATAGCTTCCAACCAGTTGTTTTATATTCAACTGAATGACATCGCTTTTTAAACTTAGGAAATTCTTTCTTGCCTGCAATCTTCTTTTTACAATTATCATGAAACCGTGAAATCGCCGCCCAAGCTCTATCTGCCGATGCTTGCCTTGCCATTGAATTCAGTTTCTTCGCAAAGCTGAATTCAGATGCCAAGATTTTACAGTAGGCACTTAGCTCGTACTTGCCAACCTTGGAGTTGTCTAACCAATATCTAATGCACTTGTTTCTGATAAACAAGCCAGTTCTAATCGCTTCATCAATTAAGCGATATTGTTTGGCTTTGCCTTTCAGCTTAAATTCGTACAATAGCATTGTTTTTTGTCTCATTACGCTAGAATTTTAGCATAAGATTTAGGGCTAAATTATATTTGTTTTTCTGCTACAAGTGGGATAGTTAAAAATGGATATACAATGAGCGATCGACTTTTTCAACC
>NZ_JACJUP010000369.1:0-5553 GCF_014748295.1 Planktothrix sp. FACHB-1355
AAACTTCATACTGTCTGGGTTTGAGGATGTTGCCATTTCAAACCACCAAAATCCCTTTCAGGGATTGAAACGTCGCGATTCGAGACAGTATGAGCCAAGCAACAAATTTCAAACCACCAAAATCCCTTTCAGGGATTGAAACGTTGTCAGGGAATTGATTAAATTAGAATACTCTGATTTCAAACCACCAAAATCCCTTTCAGGGATTGAAACCTGTAGAAATCCCGGTTCGAGCGGCAGAACCCATGATTTCAAACCACCAAAATCCCTTTCAGGGATTGAAACCGCCTCGTATGGGAATGCAAATTCCGCATCATCGCATTTCAAACCACCAAAATCCCTTTCAGGGATTGAAACGCTATTTACTGATTCGCTTCCCCACCAATCCATATATTTCAAACCACCAAAATCCCTTTCAGGGATTGAAACGAATACTACAAAGCAATCTCCCTTGTGATATCGAAGAAATTTCAAACCACCAAAATCCCTTTCAGGGATTGAAACGCAATGTATGCAATTCATAAAAACTTCGCTATTTATTTCAAACCACCAAAATCCCTTTCAGGGATTGAAACGTCGCCGGATTCAACGCTGTGATGGGTGCAGCCAAGATTATTTCAAACCACCAAAATCCCTTTCAGGGATTGAAACTAAGGCTTCTACGGTTCGTTTTCCCCAGTCGATTTCAAACCACCAAAATCCCTTTCAGGGATTGAAACAAGCTCTGACGAAACAGTCACAAATTCAGCAGATTTCAAACCACCAAAATCCCTTTCAGGGATTGAAACTCTTTATATTCTATAATTAATTTGCAAATCTCTTGATTTCAAACCACCAAAATCCCTTTCAGGGATTGAAACTTTAGCTTGTGAAATCTCTCGCCTGGTTTGCAAAATTTCAAACCACCAAAATCCCTTTCAGGGATTGAAACGTGCTTCATCCTCAATGACTGGAATTAACAAATCTTTGACATTTCAAACCACCAAAATCCCTTTCAGGGATTAAAACATTCACACAGAGACAAAGAAGATTTTCGTTGCAGAATCATTTCAAACCACTAATATCATGTCCGGTGCATCGGTAATGTCAGACTGATGCTCAAGATTATCTGTGAGAATCTGGGGTTAAATTTTTACCGCAGATGAAGAGAGATGAACGCAGATAAACGCAGATAAAGGCAAATAGAAAGGCATTTTTTGGCAATCGATGCTACGGGATATGAGATGAAACAAACAGAAAGATACCAAAAAAAAGAGGGAAAAGAGCATTTCCCTTTTCCCTCTGTCACTACCCAATACCAAAAACAAGCTATTCTTTATCCAAACGCAAAACAGCCATAAAAGCTTCTTGGGGTACATCTACAGTACCGATCGCTTTCATGCGCTTTTTACCTTTGGCTTGTTTTTGCAACAGTTTCTTCTTCCGCGAAATGTCGCCGCCGTAGCATTTTGCCAACACATCTTTTCGCAATGCGGGGATATGTTCGCTGGCAATAATTTTACTGCCGATCGCAGCTTGAAGTGGTATCTTAAATTGGTGACGGGGAATCAATTCTTTCAGTTTTTCCACCAAACTTCTACCCACGTTGTAAGCTTTATCTCGGTGGACTATCATCGCCAAAGAATCTACCGGATCGTTGTTGATTAAGATATCCAAACGCACCAAAGGATTTTCTCGATAACCGATCAAGTGATATTCCATACTCGCATATCCGCGAGAGCGAGATTTCATTTGATCGAAAAAGTCGGTCACGACTTCCGCCAAAGGTAACTCGTAACTCAACGTGGTTCTTCCTTGGGTGAGATATTTCATATCCTTGAAAATGCCGCGCCGAGTTTGAGACAATTCCATCAAAGTCCCCACGTATTCTTCCGGCGTAATCATATCCACTTGCACGTAGGGTTCTTCGATTTTCTCCCGGTGTTGTGGGTCTGGTAAATGACTGGGATTGTCGATATAGAGAATTTCTCCTTTAACAGGCGTTACCCTGTAAATTACAGAAGGAGCGGTAATAATCAAGTCCAGATTGTATTCTCTCTCCAGGCGTTCTTGCACAATTTCCATGTGCAGCAATCCCAAGAATCCGCAGCGGAAACCAAATCCCATTGCGCTGGAAGTTTCTGGTTCGTAGGATAAAGCGGCGTCGTTGAGCTTTAATTTTTCTAACGCTTCTCGCAAATCTGGAAATCGATCGGCATCGGTGGGAAACATCCCGCAGAATACCATCGGTTTGGCTTGCGCGTATCCCGGTAAAGGTTCGGCGGCTGGTTCGTATGCCAATGTAATTGTATCGCCGACGCGGGCATCTTCCACCGCTTTAATTGCCGCCGCCACATAGCCTACTTCTCCGGCGTGCAGTTCGCCGACTTGAATTTGGTTGGGGGAAAGGACGCCTAACTCGTCAATTTCGTACTCTTTCCCCGTCGCCATCAAGCGAATGCGATCGCCTTTCTTCACCGTACCGTCCATCACCCGGAAGTAAACTATTACGCCTCGGTAACTGTCGTAATAACTATCGAAAATCAACGCTCGCAAGGGTTGCGATACTGTATCTTGCGGTGCGGGTATCAAATGTACGATCGATTCGAGAATTTCGTCTATCCCGATTCCTTCTTTCGCTGAAGCTAAAATCGCTCCACTACAATCCAAACCTATGATTTCTTCGATTTCTTTTTTTACCCGCTCCGGCTCGGCACCGGGTAAATCAATTTTATTCAAAACCGGGATAATTTCGAGATTATTCTCTAATGCTAGATAAACATTTGCCAGAGTTTGCGCTTCTACACCTTGGGAGGCGTCCACCACCAGCAGAGCGCCTTCACACGCAGCGAGAGAGCGGGAGACCTCGTAGGAGAAATCGACGTGACCGGGGGTATCGATGAGATTGAGAACGTATTGCTGCCCATCTTTGGCTTTGTAGTTCATCCTAGCTGCTTGCAGCTTAATGGTAATACCGCGTTCTCGTTCTAGCTCCATGTTATCGAGGAACTGTGCTTTCATATCTCGATCGGCTACAGTTCCGGTAGCTTGCAACAGACGATCGGCCAAGGTAGACTTGCCGTGGTCGATGTGGGCGATAATGCAAAAATTGCGAATGCGAGCAACGGGCACATCAGTCATACAGTTCTCTTTAAGGTCGATCGGCGATCGCTGCACAAAGGTAATATAGCTTTCTTAAAATATTTTAATGTTTTCAGAGCCGATCGCGTTTCATTCTCGATCGCTTTCTTCCATTCCCAGCGCTACAGGCAATCCAGGGCCGATCGGCTGACACAAAAATTGACACAGTTTAACGACCTGATAAATTTATTCGTTTATGGGTTATACTAAAAGCTTTGGTCGTAACAGTTTTTTGCTCGCTCCTGTACAATATTAAATAAAAGGCAAAGTAGTTCAAAAAATTAATAGGCGCTGCATAATAGCAATTGCTGAAAACTCCCGCCCACAAGGCAGTCAGTGCAGATTGATTTAATCGCGTTTTGCGGTCTCCACCATTATCGATTAGAATATTGTGTTGCAAATGAAAGAACCAGCTTTAGATACCCATCGCTCAAATGATAAGGTGGAAGTTTCTATCCACTTGGATTCAGATTTATTCGATCAAATTCAGCACCTCACCAATGACCCCAGCAAGGTGATTGAATCGGCCATCAGACAATGGCTTAAAGGTGGCGATCGGCGAGATGATGACCTAACTCGCACCCTGCAACGAACGCCAGTACCCCCCCGTGGTGAGTGGAACGATTAATTTCTGCCACAACAAGCCGCAAGAGGAAGTAGGAACGAGCGGAACCCTCTTAATTAGAGAATACTTGTACAAAATATGGTTCAGCATATTTTGTACAAGTATTCAATCCGATCGCAGTATTCTTTTCCTCGATTAACTAAAGACTTTGTGGTTATCCTTAGAGACAGCCCCTAAGCGCAAATTTACACTTTGTTCTCGCTGCCGTTTCAGGATCAGACCCATACCGCATAAGCCGAACAGAACCAAACTACCGACTGTACCCGGTTCTGGTACCTTAGTTTGAGAGATGCGCTGATCGATAAAAGAAATCGTAGCCAATCCAGTAGTTCCACCCTTGAGTTGGATGTCTTTCACTACTTTGGCCTTCTTCACAGGTTTATCCAGATCGATCGCATTGTCAAGTATGGGCGGAGGATTGGAGACAAACGTCTGGCCAATAATATTATTATCCACATCAAATACCGTTTCCACCACAGACGTTCTTGAGTTGCCTATCGGTGGTGGAGGGATGGGTTGACCGTTGAAAGCTAGATGAATATCGCTAATCGCCATATTCGGATCTAAAGCTTCTACCGAATAGCCAATTACCACATCGATCGCGTTGTTCGCATCGGCGAAAAATGGCCCGGAGAATCGTATGCCTTCCAGACCGGTGTCCAGTGTTGTTACCGATATGGAATCGGGATCGAGCGGGCCCACAAATGCCGGATTGCATACCGCAGGCTGACAACCGATCGTCGCCGTAAAATCACTGAAAAGCTTATCACCAACAGTGAAACTACCGTTGCTATCGATCAAATTTCCTAAATTGAATGTCGCTGCGGCAACGGGCCCAGTCACAACTCCCAAAAGAGTTACGCCCGTACAAACAATTCCTAGCGCAAAATTACGTATCATAACTGCCTCTGCAAGTTTTGAGTAAAAAAATGGTAGTCAGTAATTCCGCTTATTGAAATCGATACTCTCTGAAAAGAAAATACCTTTACTCCACAGTTAAGCTTCGCGAAATCAACATATCAAAGTTAACTTTTATACAGAGCGCATATATTTGAGTGAAAAAATCCAAATCTACTGAATAATTATGGCTTACTTTTCATCCTCAGCGCTAATTATTTAAGTATTTTTGCTAACCTTGAATTTTCGCTTTCGCATCTAGATTAGTATAAATGTATAAATAACTGCATCCATCCATAGCAAAAATTTACCAATTTTTTATCAAACTTACCTATATCGGTCAATTTTGTGAAGTTTTAGTAAAGTTGCGTTGCCGATATACGTAAGTAATGTGATTTACAATACAAAAAATCCATTCGTTTTCACAGTGGGGGAGCAAAACTTTAATCGAGATTGTGAAGAAAAAAGCGATCGCGCCCCAAAGCCTTTGCGCGATAGAGGGCCTCGTCAGCTGCTGCAATCAGCCGATCTGGAGAAAACTCAGAATCAGGAAAC
Source organism: Planktothrix sp. FACHB-1355 (assembly GCF_014748295.1). NCBI lineage: Bacteria > Bacillati > Cyanobacteriota > Cyanophyceae > Oscillatoriales > Microcoleaceae > Planktothrix > Planktothrix sp. FACHB-1355. The sequence continues at coordinate 5,198 of NZ_JACJUP010000369.1, forward strand.
GTACTGGCGACACCCAAACTGACCGTAACGTACTCGCTTACGTAGGAAGCAGTATGGACTTGTTTTAATGCACTGACGTTTTCACGGATAGTTTGTGCGATCGCAACAGCACCCTCAGCTGTCGTATTCGGTAAGATCGCGGCAAACTCTTCGCCGCCATAACGAGCAACTAAATCGATGGGACGATTGACAGCACGACGAATAGCATCCGCGACCTGTTGCAAACACAAATCGCCAGCCAAATGACCGTAAGTATCGTTGTAAGTAGTCGGACAAAAGTAATCGACACTGTATGAACTTTTGTTAAGGCACTTGCAGGAGTGCGATCGCTACCCACGGATAGTACAAATGTATTG
>NZ_JACJUP010000037.1:0-14987 GCF_014748295.1 Planktothrix sp. FACHB-1355
TGACGGGCACGGGCAATTACCAAACTGTCATCTGGCACATCTTCTGTGACAGTCGAACCGGCGGCGACAGTGACATCCGATCCTAATGTGATTGGGGCGACGAGGACGCTGTTGGAACCGGTTTTGGTACGATCGCCTATTTTGGTTTGATGTTTGTTCACTCCGTCGTAGTTGGCGGTAATTGTGCCGGCACCGATATTAACGCGCTCTCCTGCGGTTGTGTCTCCCAGATATGATAGGTGAGCGACGTTGCTGCGATCGCCCAAAGCAGTATTTTTCAGTTCGACAAAATTGCCGATGCGACAACCGTTACCTACTTCGACGTGACCGCGCAGGTGGGCGTAAGGGCCAATCCTGCTACCCGATTGTACTGCACTGTCACTAATAACGGAATAAAGTATAGTGACATTTTCCCCAATGTGACTGTTTTCGATCGAACTGCCAGGGCCAATTCTGCTGCCAGATTTAATGACTGTTTGACCGCGCAAATGAGTTTGAGGTTCGATGATTGTGTCGGGTTCCAACAGCACCGTATCATCGATGGTGACGCTCTTTGGGTCAATGATGGTGACACCGGCAGCCATCCACTTATCTTTGACTCGCTCTTGCAAGATCTCGTAAGCTGTTGCCAGTTGCTTGCGATCGTTTATCCCCAAAATTTCCTCATAGTCTTCTACATCTACCGCCATTACCGGTTGCATCAAGTTACAGGCGTCAGTGAGGTAGTATTCTTTTTGGTTGTTGTCGGCTTGCAGTTGGGGCAGGACTTTTGCTAATTGAGGCCAGTTGAAGCAATATATTCCTGCATTAATGCGATGATTTTGCTTTTGGGCTGCATTGCAGTCTCGGTCTTCGACAATTTGTTTAATTAGATTTTGGCCGTCGCAGAATACCCGACCGTACCCTTGCGGATTGGGTACGTGGGCGGTTAATAGGGTGACGGCATTGTGATGCTGCTGATGAGTTTCGATGAGATGTTTGAGCGTTTGCGATCGCAGTAGGGGAACATCCCCATTTAAAACCAGCAGGTCGCCTTGGAAACCTTCGAGATGGGGCAGTAATTGTTGAACTGCGTGTCCTGTTCCCAATTGTTCGGTTTGTTCGACAAATTCCAAATCTGGGATATGTTGGAGGGCTGCTTTCACCTTTTCTCCTTGATATCCGACGATTGCCAGCTGCCTTTTCGGTTCGATCTCCAACGCTGTGAGAATAATTCTTTCAATGAGCGATCGCCCACCCAAGGAATGCAGTACCTTGGGCAGATCCGATTTCATCCGCGTCCCGCGTCCCGCCGCTAAAATTGCTACCGCTACCATTTTTCTTGAGTCAGTCTACTCCCCACGGAGTATACCGCGCTTGGAGTCATTCTGTAGCTACTATGACTTTTGAGTTTTTCTCTGGCCAATAGTGTGAATAAATTCCGTAAATTGAGACACAAGTTTGGGGTTTCGCCAACCTTTTGCTGTTTCTTCATCAATAATTCCCAGTGCTTCTGCTGGCGTAAATGCTTTTTTGTAAGGACGTTCGCTGGTCAGGGCGTCGTAAATATCGATAATTTGAAATACTTGAGCTAGCAAGGGAATATCGTTACCGGCAAGGCGATCGGGATAACCGGTGCCATCCCAACGTTCGTGGTGATGGCGGATGATCGGGAGTACGCCTCGCATTGTCCGCAGCGGTTGGCAAATTTTTTCGCCGATGATGACGTGCTGCTTCATGATCTCCAGTTCTTCGGGAGTAAATTTTCCTTTTTTGAGCAACACAGCATCAGGGATACCCACTTTGCCGATGTCGTGCAGGTATCCTCCCCACATCAAGTCGCGAATATCTGCGCGGGAAAGGTGGAGATATTCGCCGAAGGCTTTACCCATATCCACTAACCTTTCGCAGTGGTCGCCGGTGTTGGGGTCGCGGCTTTCGATCGCCCGGGCGATCGAGAATACGACTTGTTCTGCATGGTCTAAGTCTTCGTTGAGACGCTTTTGCCGTACCAGCGACTTAACGCGAGCTGCGAGTTCTAAGCGATCGAAGGGTTTGGTGAGAAAGTCGTCTCCCCCTGCTTCTATGCCTCGGATGCGGGATCTTCTATCGTTGAGTGCGGTAATAAAAATTACCGGGATTAACCGTGTTTGTTCATCTTGCTTTAACTGTCGGCAAACTTCAAACCCATCCATTCCTGGCATCATTACATCCAGTAGGATGACGTCTGGTTTGGATTCCAAAACCATATTTAGGGCTGTCGGTCCATTCTCTGCTTCTAACACTTCATAACCTTCCACCGCCAGTAATGCTGCTGCTGTCATCCGACTGGCCGGATGATCGTCAACCACAAGAATTTTTGGCTGTTCTGATTCGCCGCTATCTGGGGTTGGCGAGGATATACTGAAAGACGTTGAAGCGCCGAATGGATCGAAAATTGTTGGCTCATGCGGCGGCTTAAAAATATTACCGCCACACGAGCCGGAATCAGTATCAAAACGAGGACTCAAGGCCACAGTCGCCTTCCTAATAGTTCGAGGATTTTCACTGTATCTGAAGAGTAAGTCAACTATTTCACAAAGAGCAAGGGATTATTTGCTCTGTAGGCTACAGAATTCAATGATTTATTTGCGTAAACATAGATTGGTAGAACCCTTACCCTATACCAGCATATAACTAACCTTAAGGCTGTGATAAGCGATTGGGGTAGTTGCGATCTCGATCGCAAATCTTCCGCTTGCCTGTGGAGTCAGGCTTGTGGAATACGGTAACTTAATTTTGGGTGAATAACCAGCGCTTTTTCCACTGGGCGGTTGGTTCTAGAGAAGAAGTTCCTTGTTCTATTTTACGCCTGAGTAGAATTGTTTCAGCCGGATCGCAAAGATTTGGATCGCGATAGGGAATGGCAGCACGAGTTTGTAAGTGTTCTTGTTCTTGTTGGGAGAGTGGCGGCAGGTAGGTAGGAGTTGGCAACCTGCTCCTACAAGCCACTGTACCTGGAGAGCGCCTGCCTACTGGTGGTGCGGAACCTATTTGCAAATTAGCTGCCATCAATGCCGATCGCACTGCGGCGGCACAAGAATAAGTGGCGAGAATACCTTCTGGTTTGAGGCATTTGGCTACTAATCCCAAAAATTCTACCGTCCACAGTTGGGGATTCTTGGGTGGGGAAAAAGGGTCGAGAAAAATGGCATCTGCCTGGAAGCTTTGACAGATCTGCTCAATTGTGATTCTGGCGTCGCCAATTAGCAAGTTTGCTTGCAGCTGGGTTGTTTTTACTTGGCGATCGGCAGCTAACTGGGCAAGAATTTCCGGGATGGGATGAAGCCAGGTGTCGGTTAAGTTGTGTGCGATCGCCGCTTTTGGTACCGTTGGGTCTAACTCTAGTGCCATTAGCTCTACGCGGCAGCTGGGATTAACTTCCCAAATAGCCGCCAAGGCAGCAGCTGTGTTATAACCCAAACCGTAACAAATATCCAACAGCCGCAAGCTCGGTTGCACAGCTTTGGATCTTAAAGCCACTGGATTGACAAATTTAAGTTCGGCTTCTTCAATCGCACCTGACGCACTGTGAAAGCTTTCGCCAAATTCAGCGGAAAAGAAGGTAAAGGAGCCATCTTCTGTGGGCAGGGGTGTAAAAATGCTGCTCTCTGCCATTGTTTCTCTGGGAATAATGACGATCGTACTCTCCTGTTTTATCAAAAGTATATTCGGGTATGGGCCATAGGCGAGCGCACTACATTTTTAACTGCGCTGCGGGGGATCGATCTAGATAATGTTTGGCGGGAACTTTAAAATCCCGCTTTTCTGTCTAATATAGTTGATGATTTTTATGGCCGCAAGCGCTCTCGTTTTAGATTTAAATACATTTTTAAATTTCAAAAATATCATATTTTGGTATTTGCCTTTTTTAATGGATATAAAGCGCTTCGATTCTTGGTATTTCTGACCGATCGAATCATCCAATAAAATTAAATTTATGTAAAATTGATTTACTTTTATGGGCAAATATGATAATGTATAAAAGAATCAAATCCTAATTTGAATAAGCGGCAATCAGGAGAGTTCATGGAAAATAAAATTAGCGATAAAAATCGGCGAGAATTTTTAAAATATATGGTATTTGGGACGGCTGGAACTGTTGCCCTTGGCTGGATGCTACCGGAGAAGAGTTTGAGCCACGAACGAAGAAATACTACCACACCTTGCACTCAAAACCGGAACAGCGAAGCTTGTCAAAATTATCTTCGCGGCGTACCGGCGCTGGATAGTAATGGCAAACACTTACAAGAAAGTACTTTGCTGGCAAGTGCGGTAGCGGGTCGTCCGGTGCTGGTACAAGGATTGCCGAGACCAACATATCTAGTAGTTAATGATGGACCGAAACTAGCCGGTTACGCAATCAATCCCAGTTGTCCGCACCACAAATGTACTGTGGAATGGAAGACGGAAAAAAATGTTTTTGTTTGCCCCTGTCACGGTGCGACATTTGATGCCCAAGGTAAGGTAACTAAAGGGCCTGCCAGACGCAATTTACCATTAATCACGGTGTTAGTTCAAGAGGATGATGTGCTGTTGGTCGATCGCGCACCGGCAACAGATCCGCGCCGATGATGAAAAGAACGGGAGAGGGAGGAATTTAAAGGAATTTCGTGCTGGCATATTGCGAAGATTGCATACCGGGAAAATCCTTTTCAGAGAAGCTTTATTTGGGGTTGAGGGAAACTGGGAATTGGAACGGTATCGCCAATGTCAAATTGCCGCAGTGCAGGCGGATGCGATGCACGAGTTCCACCCTCTTCATCGCGATCGTCACATCGGGGAAAAGGCTTTTCGTCACCTTAGAGAAACTTGAGAATTAGCAGCAAAGTTAAACGCGCCTTGCATTGTTACGGTATGCAGTTTTGAGTACGATTTAGTAGATCGCCCTTTTGACCGATGTTGGGAATTCTTCTGGAACTTGTCGCCGCGTTGCGACAATTGGACGATCTGGTATAAAATTGGTAAATTTACATTACTTTTAGCCTGTGAGATGGGAACAATAACGTAATCTATTTTGACATAGTTATCAAAATCTGTGACAAGGAAACTTAAATGGTAAAGTCTCGCAGGCATCAGGGAGCAAAGTGGGCAAATAAACTACTTTTTACTAAACAAAATAAACTTGATTTAAAAAAAGTCGAGATAAGCGATCGCCAACAGATTGACAAAAGTAATAATACCGATGTAAAGGCAAGAAACTTATCTATAAATTCAGCTAATTGGGAAGATGATTTCGGACATCAATGGGGAGAAAGATTTTTAGCAACTTTATTATTGATGGGTCAAGTAGTTGTGCGCTTGCTCAAAGGTAAAGTTGATAGCCGCAATATCATGGAACATATGGCAAATGTAGGACTCGGTTCCCTGAATTCAGTATTGATAATCGCCTATTTTGCCGGGATGATTTTTACAATTCAATCGGCGCGAGAATTAATTCGTTATGGGGCGCTTTCGGCGGTAGGAGGTGCATTTGCCTTAGCTTTTTGTCGGGAATTAGCACCAGTTTTAACAGCGAGTGTGGTTGCGGGACAAGTGGGTGCGGCTTTTGCGGCAGAAATAGGAGAAATGCAAGTAACAGAGCAAATTGATGCTTTGTATATGTTGAGAACAAATCCGATTGATTATTTGGTTATTCCGCGTGCGATCGCCTGTTGTTTGATGTTGCCTATTTTAAGTGTTTTTTCATTGTTTGCAGGCATAGGGGGAGGTGTGTTTGTCGCATTCTATTTTTACCATTTACCTGTGGAGGTGTTTCTGGATTCTGTCCGGGATTTTTTAGAATTAAAAGATTTGTTTGGCGTCGTTATCAAAGCTTTCGTTTTTGGCGGAATGATAGCGATGATTGGTTGCGGTTGGGGACTCACTACTAAAGGCGGGGCAAAGGGTGTGAGTGCTTCTACCAAAGCAGCAGTTGTGACTAGCTGGGTGTGTATTTTTATCGTCGATTTCGTTCTTTCGCTCGCGATATTTAATGAGTTGAGTATTAACTGAAATGAAAAGCGATCCAATAATATTGGGTAATGGTTGTTGGTGAAAATTTAACCACAGATGAAAAGAGATGAACACAGATGAACACAGATACTTTGACGGTACCGAGGCAACCGGATATGATGTAAGCTGTTTGGTATTTAAACTACTAATTATAGGTGTCAGGTGCGTCAGACAGACCAGTGAAAATTATCGGGGAAATTTACATATCTGACGCACTCTACAATATGTCGTGAAAATGCAGTACAGCTTCAAAGGTGAATCAGACTTTGATAAACCAACGCCGCCAATACATGAGATAGGCAATTGCCAACCAAAATAGTAACGTGACTGTGGCGAATAAGAGGGAACCGTTCATTCCACCCCCAAAAAGATGTTCGTAAATCCAATTGTAAGTAGTGGGTGCGTTATCGCCAGTACCGATATGGGTTTTTACCATAATTTTAATTGCCAAAACGGAAGCGACAAATATAAAAATGGCATTCAATCCCAGCACTTCAAAAGGTTTTCCCCAACGGCGGAGTTCGCGGATTTCGATTAATTCATAACAAGCTGCGAGTAATAGCATCGCCGCACCAACGGAGTAGAGAACGTAGGAACTTGTCCAGAGTTTTTTGTTGATGGGGAAGAAGAAACCCCAATCCCAACCGAGAACTAGACAAATAATGCCAATTAATGCTAAATTAATACTCGTGCGCGTGGTAATCGGTTCGTCGCGCAGCCATTTGCCGGTCAGATAGCCAACGAGTGTTGTGGCAACTGCCGGTAAGGTGCTGAAGAGTCCTTCCGGGTCTCCCATCGAGTTGAAATTATCTCCTTTATATAGATGTGCTGCCGGAATGATGAGACGATCGACATAAGCTCCGAAATTTCCTTCTCGTGTAAGAACACCAGCACCGTAATCGGGAACGGGAATATAAATCATCGCCGCCCAGTAGCCGATGAGGATAAGTAAAATTAGCGCCCAGATCGCTTTTCGCGGTAAGTTGAGAATAGCGATCGCCGCAAGTAGGTAGGCGAGACTGATGCGCTGCAATACGCCCATGATTCTGATATTGCTCAAATCGTAATTCCAAAAACCGTTGAGCAATAAACCCAGGAGGAAGAGGATGAGGCTGCGAGTGATAATCCGCCGATAGACAGAGGCAGTTGGGTGTTTGGTTTTGGTGTACTTAGAGAGGGAGAAGGCCATCGCTACACCAACGATAAAGAGGAAGAAGGGAAAGACTAAATCGGCGAAGGTGCAGCCGTTCCAGTCGGCGTGTTCTAGGAAGGGGTAAACTTTGTCGGCGACGCCAGCCATGTTGACAAGAATCATGCCTGCGATCGCAATGCCTCGAAAGACATCGAGTGAAATCAAACGCATAGAAAAGAAGCTAGGGATTAGGGGCTAGGGGTTAGGGGATGGAGAAATTAGCAATATAGATTAGGCATGAAATTTTTGCACTGGGTAACGTTAGTTTTATTGCTGACAACAGCAAGTGCGTGTAACTTAACTCGCGCTTCCACAAATCAGGGAGATAGGGCGCAGTCAGGAGAACGCGCTGCTAATCCTAGCAATTCTGCGGTGCGATCGGCACCCCTCTCGCCGACACCCATCCGCATCAACTCTGCTTCCTTACCGCCACCTTTCGCTACCCAAAGCGCGTCTAAGTCTCCCAAAGTTGTCGCGATTCCGAATAACCCGACGTTGCGCGTACCGACAGGGTTTAAAGTTAACGTTTTTGCGGATAATGTAGATGCACCGCGTTGGTTAGCGATGACTCCGACTGGCGATGTGTTGGTGACGGAAACTCGACAAAATCGGATTAGTTTGTTGCGCGACACGAACGGGGATGGCGTTGCGGATGTGAAGAAAACATTTGCGACATCCCAAAATAAGTTAAATATTCCCTTCGGCATGGCTTTTGCAGACAAATACTTCTTCGTCGGTAATACAGGCGAAGTTTTGCGCTTTCCTTATACTAGAGGACAAGAGCAACTTTCCGGAACGGGAGAAAAAATTACCGAACTGACTCCGGGAGGATATCGCCAACATTGGACGCGCAATGTGGTGGTTGCGCCGGATGGAAAAAAGTTGTATGTTTCGATCGGTTCTCGTTCTAATGTGGATGAAGAACCATTACCTCGCGCTTCGGTGCAGGTGATGAATTTGGATGGTTCCAACCGTCAGACGTTCGCTTTTGGTTTGCGTAACCCGGTCGGACTAGATTTTCATCCCAAAACGGGAGAACTTTACACAACCGTCAACGAACGGGATGGTTTGGGCGATGACTTGGTTCCCGATTATCTGACGCGGATACAGCAGGGAGAATTTTACGGTTGGCCTTACGCTTACCTGACTCCCAATAAACTCGACCCGCGTCGTGTTAAAGATGGAAAGAGCGATCGTCCCGATTTGGCAAGTCGAACAAAATCGCCGGATGTACTTTTTCAAGCGCACTCTGCTGCTTTGGGAATCCAGTTTTACGATGGTAAGACATTCCCGGAAAAATATCGCAACGGTGCTTTTGTCGCTTTTCGCGGTTCCTGGAATCGCGACCGGGGTACTGGTTACAAAATTGTGTTTGTTCCGTTCGGCGATAACGATCGCCCTTTGGGATATTACGAAGATTTTGTCACCGGGTTTTTGCTAGACCCCGCAGCACCCACAACTTGGGGGCGTCCGGTCGGTGTGTTAGTTCTACCAGATGGGAGTTTGCTATTTACCGAGGAAGCGAATAACCGTATTTATCGGGTTAGTTACCAGCCATAAGAAATTATCCGAAACATCCGCGACAGACAAAAAAAACATCTGTGTTCATCCGTGTTCATCACTCTTCATCTGTGGTAAAAAAATCAACCAAAACTTCCCACGGGAGAGACTTAACAGACGATCGCACTCGCAGTGTATCCTAAAAAGATTTTTTACCACAGATATCCACAGATGAACACAGATGAACACAGATGTAGCTGTAGATTTTTCGTGAGTGAAGCATACAATGCCTCTTTTGTCAAGTCTGTCTCCGATCGGGATCGATCGCTCTCTCTGGAAACTCGTGATTCGTGATGGCTTTATCTTGGTGGAAAATGGCTTTTCTCTCGGTCGCGATGTCTCTGAAACGCTTATTGTTCCGTAGCTATGCTGGAAAATTGGTAAAAAAAGTCTAATTTATCATTAGTATTCAGTCTATACTAAATCGCTCAAATCGCGCAAGTAGGTTTAATAAATAGGAATTTTTCTTAATTAGTTATCTGTGCGATCGGGGTCAAAATTGAGATTTGATTTAAATTTCCAAACTAATCTGCCATCTTGTATGAGATTAGATTATTCTCCGGTCAGAGTCATCGCGAAAAAAGATATATTATCTTCTAGAATCTCTTCTTGTGCGCTCTTTTTCCTCTGCCAGGAGTTTTTCCAAGCGAGACTTGATTTCCAAATGACGGGCGACGCCTTCATAAGCATAGCGATTGTAGCCGTTATTTTGAATTAGTTTTTCCAGATAAAGAATGCGATCGTCCGAACTGGGGTGAGAAGAAAGAAAGGCGATCGGTTCTATCCTATTTAAATATGATAGTCAAAAGTCAAGAGTCAGAAATGAGGAAAACGCCGATCGCTCTTTATCGACAGGGCAATGCTAATTCCCCCAGAATGGATAATGTTCGCAGCCAGGATGTGGAAACTTACGAACAGAACGATCGAGTTTGGGTGGTAGCAAATTCAGGAGGCATTTCCACCTTCGCCACCCAAGGCGCGGGTAAAAACTGGTGGAAATTAGATGCGGGTACTGACATTCCCAGTGAACTAACCCCAATTAATGACTACGGCAACCACTGGTCGTGGGAGCCAAGTTACACTATGCTTGTGGATGAGTACAAAGCAGCGTTGCGACTGATAGGCGCGTCTTTCTATAAAGTGAGTTAATGTTTGTCGAATTACTGTTTTGATTAATTTTTAGTTTATAGTTGACAAAGGAAGCTCCGATGGAATTATCGCCAAAAGCAACAAAGTTTATTATTGAAGCTCTCGATTATCGGATTAAGGCATATCGAGACAGCCTCGATGATCGAGATTTGGATGAAGATGAGATTTCCGATATCACCAATGATGCGATGTTTTTGGAAGAGTTGCGGAAAGAACTGGTGAAGACTCTGAATAATAACGGTAAAGCCAAGATTTCTTATCCTTCTGAAACCGCATCTATATAATAATGGCTGAATTTTGGTGAAACAATGGCACTCTAGGTACGTTGTTGCGCTTTAGCGCCTATGTGGGGCAGGGCGAAGCATATGCCTGACGGCAGGCTATGGCCTACGAATATGAAAATTTTTGAGATACAGAAATTGTCGCCCGTTCTGCGAAGCAGTTCCCGAAGGGTATGCTTCGCCCCTACAGCGATGGTATCAATGACGCCAACACGATCGATGCTACAAATGCCACAATGGGTAAAACTCATTACACCTGTGTTTGGTGAGTATGCTATCTTATCGCTGGTTGCTTTCCTCTGGCTGCATCGCTTTGCTTCTGTCTGGCTGTGGCAGTAAGCAACTTTCGAGTAGCGAAATTGCTAACCAAGTCGAAGGTAGTGTTGTTCTAATCAATTACCCAGACCAAGCCGGACATGGAACTGGCTTTTTTGTAGCTGGGGATAAGCAAGTTTGCACTATTCTCACGGCGCGTCATGTCGTACCTGTGGGTGGGAAAGTGCAGGTGCAAACGCCAGATGGGAAAATTTGGAAGGATACTAAAGTTCAACGCTTCCCAAATCAGGATTTGGCTATTGTCACCTTTGAGGCGGGAAGTGAAAATTGCGCTTATCCAGCTTTGAAGTTGGGAGATTCGGATCGGGTGAAGAAAGGAGACACTATATATATAGATGGATTTCCTCGGCGTGCGGGTAAATTGGTAAAGCAGTTTGTGGGTGGATCGGTAACAGCGATCGAAAATACCGTTGATGGTTATGGTATTTCTTATCAGACTACCACTGCTGGCGGGATGAGTGGCGGGCCTGTGGTGAATCAGGCGGCGGAGGTAATTGCCGTTCACGGTCGCAGCGATGTGGAAATTGCTAAGTTGTCAGAATTGAAGGGGGAAAGTCCGCCGTCTCAGCAGCAGTCTACGGGAAATCCAGACTCGAATGAAGTCGGGGCGGAAGTTGGTACTTTTAAGTGGGGTATTCCGAGTAATATTTATAAGGTAAATATTTCCGGTCTGGCTAAGTCTATTGAGACTACGGCTACAGATTTTTGGAATAGTGGGAATGATTTGATTGCGTCTCAAAAATATGAGGATGCGATCGCATCTTACGACAAAGCCATTCAATTCCAACCTGACTACCATGAAGCTTGGTATAACCGAGGCTATGCGCTAGGGGAGTTGAAACGGTATGAGGATGCGATCGCATCTTACGATAAAGCGATTCAATTCAAACCTGACAAGCATGAAGTTTGGTATAACCGAGGCATTGCGCTAGGGGAGTTGAAACGGTATGAGGATGCGATCGCATCTTACGACAAAGCGATTCAATTCAAACCTGACAAGCATGAAGCTTGGAATAACCGAGGCAATGTGCTATATAATTTGAAACGGTATGAGGAAGCGATCGCATCTTACGACAAAGCCATTCAAATCAAACCTGACTACTCTGATGCTTGGATTAACCGAGGCATTGCGCTACGGGAGTTGAAACGGTATGAGGATGCGATCGCATCTTACGACAAAGCCATTCAATTCAAACCTGACGACCCTGATGCTTGGAATAACCGAGGCAATGCGCTAAATTATTTGAAACGGTATGAGGATGCGATCGCATCATACGACAAAGCGATTCAATTCAAATCTGACTATGCTTATGCTTGGTATGGTCGAGGCTATGCGCTAGATGATTTGAAACGGTATGAGGATGCGATCGCATCATACGATAAAGCCATTCAATTTAAACCTGACGACCCTGAAGCTTGGACTGGTCGAGGCGTTGCGCTAGAGAAGTTGAAACGGTATGAGGAAGCGATCGCATCTTACGATAAAGCGATTAAGCTTGATCCTAACGAGCAATATGCGATCGACAACCGCCAAAACTTATTAACCAAACTAGGGCGATCGAAATAATACCAAATCACTTATCTCCAGAACCAGCCTTGAGATCTTCCTCTGCCAATAGACTTCCCAAATTAATCACAGGGGAAGATCTGGAAAAACTAGGTGCAACTGCCACAGAACTACTACTTTGTTCAACACTACCACGATTTCGCAGCGCCTCTGTCATATCCCGCAGAGACTCATAGCCATCTGCCAAAGGTTTCAGGGTCACGACTAAAGAACAACCAGTAGGACTGAGCTTAGTTTTAGCGCAAATCACCGCTTGCATCGGCGTGTTGGGGTCGTTCCGATAATCGAGAGCAATCAAACCATCCTTGCGAAAACCTTCCAAGCGATCGGAAATTGTCTCACATCTTTTCTGAGTATTCCAGTCATCGCCAAAAGTATTAACCATTTTCAGCCAAGGCTGCTGACCCTTATCGTGATGATAAACCACCGTCCAAACTTCACCGCCGCGACTCGTATCAGCCGAAAGTTGGCAAGAAAAGCGATCGTTCTTACCGCCAAATAGGGTAGGCGTCCAATCCGTCGCCACAGCGTATCCCAGACCAGCAGCAGCAATCAGAACACCGATAACGCCTGCGATCGCGCCTACTTTTTCCCAACTCATGGGATTTACCCTCAAAGCAAATTCAGCTAAAGATTCTTCTAGGATAGCTCATCTAGCAGAAGGTGGAGATTTTGCCAAGCAGGAGGTAGGGGTACGCCAAAATAAAGCTGATGCGTTTTGACCGAAATATCGATGATGCGGTACTTTTGCTTTGCTGAGGGCGATCGCATTTTCTGATGGGGTGAGGGTGGGAGTGCGATCGATAATTAAAATAAATTCATCTGAGATTTTTGATTACCCATTACAACCGCTTGGGGTTGACGCGCTACGGTTTTCAACCGCCTGGGGTTCAAACCCCAGGCTCATAGCTGAAGTCCACTGAAGTGGACTGAATATTTGTGATTAACAGTCCTCTTTCAGAGGACTTGCGCTATTAGCGTGGGATTTGAATCCCACGCGGGTTGTATGTTTTTGCGATATGGTAAAGGTGCGATCGCATTTTGGAAATGATGTAAGGGTGCGATCGCTTTTTCCCAACCCCAATAACTCCAATCCGTCACACCAAAGTAATATAATGATTATAAAAAAATTCTCTAAACCAATGAACGCGAAACTTGTGGAGACTCTAGCGCAAATTATTGAAACTCTCTCCAAAGAGGAACGCACACTTTTAGAAGAAAAATTGAAAAAACCAGACAGGCGAGAAGTAATGAAACAGATCGAGGAGCATAGAGCAGAAATCAGCGCCCGTCGCGGTGGGAAACCTATTAGCCCACCAGTAGAAGATATTATCCATCAAATGCGAGAAGAACGTACCGAGCAAATCATGAGTGCTAGTTTTCCGCAGTTTTATCCAGAGGAAACTTAATATGGCATCAACTTTGGTCTGTGTTGATGCCAGTTTCATCGTGCGTATGCTGATCTACCTTACGCCAGATTCTCCTTTTGACAATCTGTGGAATCAGTGGGAAGAATCAGAAAACATAATTGTAGCACCGACATTAATTTACTACGAAATTACTAATTCGTTCCATCGCTTGGCTGTTGCGGGACAACTTTTGCCAGAAGAAGCAGATCGACTTTTGCAGGATGCTTTGAATCTCAATATCACCCTCTACGGTGACGCAGAATTGCATCGACAAGCGTTGAATCTGGCTGCACAAATGAGATTGCCAGCAAGCTACGATGCTCATTATCTCGCTTTAGCGCAACAATTGAAATGCGAATTTTGGACGGTAGATAAGCGGTTATTTAATGCGGTAAAATCGACGTTTTTCTGGGTGCATTTGGTGGAATAATAGTAATGGTTTATGATGATTTTGGTTGTTGGTTTAAAAGTTGCTGTATGTTAGCGATCGCGACTTTCTGGAATGTAGGGAATTCCGAGTGCTGCGGGGGGTGTTGATTTACCCGCTAACCCCACTAAAGCTAACAGTGCAATTACATAAGGTAACATCACTAAAAATTGATAGGGAATATTCAAATTAAAAGCTTGAATTCGCAATTGCAAAGCTTCCGTTGCACCGAATAAGAGGCAAGCAAAAGCGGTGCTGACGGGATGCCATTTGCCAAAAATTAAGGCGGCGAGAGCGATAAATCCTTTCCCCGCACTCATTCCTTCCGCAAAATATTTGACGTGAACTAATGCGAGATAAGCACCTCCCAATCCTGCGAAACAACCGCTAATTGTCACCGCTACGTAGCGCACTAAATTAACGGAAATTCCCGCAGTATCGGCGGCGCGGGGATATTCTCCTACCGCACGCAAAGACAATCCCAAACTGGTACGAAATAATAGATAAGCGGTGAGGGGAACTAATAGAAAGAGGAAATAAATTAGCGGGTCTTGGTTGAAAATCAGATTGCCGATAATGGGGATATCTTCCAATATGGGAATTGCGACTGTTTTGAGACTCGGTAATTGTTGTGCTTGATTGCTATTAAACAGTATCCGCGACCAAAAGGAAGTCAATCCAATGGCGGTAAGGTTGATCGCAAGTCCGGATACTAATTGATCGACTCGCAAAGTAACGCAAAGATAGCTGTGCAGCAATCCCACCATTCCCCCGACGGCAATTGCTGACAGCATCCCTACCCAAACATTGCCAGTAAAAAACGCTCCCGCCGCGCCAGCAAATGCACCGGATAATAACATTCCCTCCAATGCAATATTCAACACACCGGAACGTTCGGAAAAAAGTCCTCCCAACGCCGAAAATGCTAAGGGGACGGAGAGGCGCAAACTGGCAATTAAGTAATCGGTGAAAAAGGTTAAATTGTCCATTTGGATTTTTTTATTTTAACCGCAGATATAGTTAGGGGCTAGGGGCTAGGGGCTAGGGGTTAGGG
>NZ_JACJUP010000370.1:0-5481 GCF_014748295.1 Planktothrix sp. FACHB-1355
GCAATTATTGTTCTGACTGGAAACTTTCTGCTTGTGGGTCGCTAATAGGCTTTCCTCAATCACTGAGGTTACGTGTTTCCCGATTAAATCAATTCCGAAAGTTCCGAAATTGTACGGATTACGATCGCACTTTCTCGCAGCTTAGAGCTAAATATCCTCAGTGAGGATGTAGAAACAGACACACTAATTCATCATGCTCACAAGTTCCGGGTATGAATCTATGGAAAAATATGTTTGTCTGTAAACCGCTTCCACCAGAAGTAGGTCAGGTTTATATCATAAAGAACCCTAGCTTTCAAGAGTTACATGGCGGAAAATTATTGCTGAAAAAGGTAGGAAAAGTAGGAAAAGTGGTATTCTAAGTATGAAAGTAATCGTCCGCAATGTCCCTCTAAATTTCTTTTGCTAAAAACATGAGCATTGAAGAGCTTTTGCAAGTGGTCGAACAAAATCTGCTGGGCAGGCAGCTCAATCCCTTAGAGCGCTTGGTCTTGCGTCAGTCGTGGAGCCAGCAAACTTATAGCGAGATGGCCAGACAGGCAGCTTACGGTAGCGCTCACATTAAGGAAATAGGTTCCCAGTTGTGGCATGACCTTTCAGAGGTACTGGGCGAACGGGTAACCAAAAAAAATCTTTATATAGTTCTCAACCAGTATGGGCACAAACATCTAGCTCAATCGCAAACGCTAACCGCGCCGGAATTGCGAACAGATACTGTATCGACAAATACATTATCTAGCTCAGTTATACAGACCGAGCTGGTATTTCCCAGCAGTCCTGTACCTTTAAATTCAGCTTTGTACATCAATCGCCCCCCGATTGAAGAACTCTCCTATGCTGAAATTACACAACCGGGATGCGTGATCCGGATCAAAGCACCCAAGAAGATGGGAAAAAGCTCGCTTCTGACGCGGATTCTCGCTCATGCGAACAATTTGGAATACAAAACTGTCTACTTGGATTTTCAGGAAGCAGACCAAGCAGTTTTAAGCTCGCTCGATCGCTTATTGCGTTGGATATGTGCCAATGCCACCAGGCAGTTGGGCCTTAACCCCATGTTAGATGAATATTGGGATGAGGATATGGGCAGCAAAGTCAGCTGCAAAATCTATTTTGAAGGGTATCTGCTGCCGCAAATTGATTGCCCGATCGTCTTGGCTTTTAATGAAGTCAATCGGATTTTCGAGCATCCCCAAATTGCACAAGATTTTCTGCCGATGTTGCGATTTTGGCACGAACAGGCACAATCAGTTGAAGCTTGGGAAAAACTGCGGCTAGTCGTAGTTCACTCCACAGAAATCTATATTCCCTTGAAGCTATCGCAATCTCCTTTTAACGTGGGTTTATCGATTAAGCTGCCCCAGTTTAACTTGGAACAAGTGCAAGATTTGGCAAGGCGATATGGAGTGAATTGGAGTGATGTTAAAGAAATCGAGCAACTGATGTCAATGGTGGGAGGACATCCTTATTTAGTTAACGTCGCCTTTTATCATCTGTGTCGAAAAGAAATTTCGTTCAAGAACTTATTGCAAGCAGCTCCTACATCATCTGGCATTTACAGCCACCATTTGCGCGGCCTTTTGGCGGTGCTGCGAGATGAACCCCAATTAATATCCGCTTTGCAACAGGTTGTGAATGCTGATGGCGGCGTCGCATTGGAAGCGATCGCAGCCTATAAATTAGAAAGCATGAGATTGGTACAACTCGATGGAAATTATGCCAAACCTAGTTGCGAATTGTATCGTCTTTATTTTCGATCCCAGCTAGTCAGTAAAAAGTAAACTATTCGTATTCTTAGCTACGAAAAGTTGAAGCATTCCCAGGATTTTTAAGCAACATCGAGAGAGTGTTTTTTCAGTTCATCTAAGGAAACGTATTCCACCGCCAAAGCGTGGGTTGCTGACAAAATTACGGGTGGTGCAACACCGGCATCGAGTGCTTCTTTCCATCTAGCGGCGCACAAACACCAGCGATCGCCTGGTTTTAAGCCGGGAAAATCAAACGCCGGTACAGGCGTACTCAAATCGTTGCCCTTTGATTTGGTAAAGGCAAGAAACTCTTCGGTAACTTGGGCGCAGACTATATGAGCCCCAATATCCCCAGCTCCGGTGTAACATTTTCCATCTCGATAAAAGCCGGTCATGGGAGAAGTACAGCAAGTCAAAAGCTCTCCTCCAAGGACATTTTTTGCACGTGTCATCATAGCAGCTAAACCTAATTGCGATTTGTTCAAAGAGCAACTTTTGGCTCGATAAAACTATCGTAACCCATTGCTTTTAAATAGATTTCATCAAACAAAAATATATCAGCTGCCGATAAGGCGGCGACTGCTGAGATAGCCATTACGTGCTGTATTTTTGTTCGAGCTGTCTTCTGTTCCTTTGATCGCAATCAAAGCTTTCTTACGTTCTTCAATGAATTGGTTGATTTCCAGGGCAAACTTAGGATATCGATCGATCAGCTGCATTACCGAGTCGCGATCGATAATAATTACCGTGAGATCGTCGGTAGCAGTTACCGATACAGGGCTTGTTTCCCCTGACACAATTACTGTATCCCCAAAAATCTCACCCTTGGACAACTTGGCAATGATGTGTTCTCGATTGTCGATGTCTTGGACTGCAACCTTAACGGTTCCCTCTCGGATGATGTAGAGACCGCCAACGATTTGCCCCTCTACAATCACCTCTTCGTCCAATCCGTATTCTTCCCACTTAGATGTTTGAGCGAGTTTGTCGATTTCTTCAGGGTTGATGGAGAAGAAATAAGGAAGAGTTCGCAAGAATTCGGCAATTTCTTTGCTGCTATAGCTTTTTTGAAGATGGCTAATGTCAAGTTTGTCAAACTCGATCGCAACTGGCAAAGCAACACCTAACTTATAGCGCTTGGCAGCATAATAAATCCGGGTTACGAAGTCATTGCGAATCTGGTAGAGGTCGGTGAATTTTCGGATATAAATCCTCACTTCGTATGAAATCATGTACTCGCCGTAAGACTTGGTGAGGACTTCCGGCGCTGGATTAGTTAATACACCTTTTGTAGTGAGGGCGACATCGTTTAACACGCGCTTAACCAAGTTAGGCGGAGTCGAGTGAGGAAAGCTGATTTCAATTGTTTCTACGTGAACGGGATCGAGCAAAGTGTAGTTGTAGATAGTTTCTCCTCCCAAAACTCCGTTGGGGATAATTACCACATCCCTTTCCCTTGTTTTGAGGCGCACAGCTCGCCAGTTGAGTTCGATCACCTCACCCTCTAGTTCGCCCACGCGAATCCAATCGCCCAGTTTGAACGGTGATTCAAACAGCAGCAGGAACCCGGATACAAGGTTGCTAAGTGTGTCCTGTAGTGCGAGTGCAATCACGAGGGAACCGATCCCCAATGCCTCAGCTACTTTAGATAAATCGACTTGCCATACCGCAGCGAGAATATAGCCGATGATGACTAAAATCACCAGCATACGCGCTACCTGATAAAACAAACCCGGCACATAGATTTGCCAATCATTTGTCTTCGGTTTGGGAGTAAGCACCGCATTGATTAGGGACAGACAGCTCACCATTGCGGCAGTCCAATAAACTGTCTGAACAATTTGTAATGATAAATCGGTATCTTCAAACCCCAGAAACAGCCGCATTACCAACAAAACCGCCAAAGTGGGCAACACGAGTTTGCGCGTGTTGTCCAAAAAGCCCGATAGGGGATTCCTTCGCCTTTGCAGACGTTGGACGCCCTCTGCCAATCCAATATTCGCTAACGGGAATGTAATAATCAGAACCAATCCCCAGATCCACAAAGATTCGTTTGTCACACTGTCAATCCTCCGTTTTTATGTATAGCTAGGGGCTAGAAAGTCAAAAGTCAAAAGTCAAAAGTCAAAAGTTAAAAGAAAAAAAGGATTTAGGGGAATAAGGGCGTCGAATCAAGGGTTTGGTGGAATTAAGAACCTCTTAACTGAGGAAAGCGGTTGCTATAATCCCAGCAATCGGTTTGCTTGGGGATGCGACAACGAAATTTCGGCTTTCCTCATCAAAGAAACCCGCTTTCTCAGCCCATATCCCAATACAAGAAAGATCTGCGCTTTAGGCATTGTCGTTAAAGGGGTCTCGCTCGTCGAGATCGTCTAACGGTAATAGGGATTGCAGTCCCGGCACAATTTGGTTGTTCTTTTCCTTGGTTTGTGGGGCGTCTTTGGTTTGAGGAGTGTCTTTGGCATCTAAATCGTCGAAATCGTCGAAAGAGATGGGGGATTGGAGCCCCAGCGCCGCCAAAGCATTGTTTTCCTTTGCTTCTGGAGCTTTCTTGACATCGCGATCGTCTTTCAAATCCCGATCGTCGTCGCTATTGAGAGGGTCTTCCTCCTCATCGAACATGAGGTCTGCCATCAATCCCGTCAACCATTTCTTCCTCAGCACCCAAGTACCGATTTTGCCTGTAGTTTCCAACTGAACATCTTTACCTTTTTCAAAACGATATAAGTCGCGCACCCGCTCGTATACGTCCTTACTGATGGTAATTGTATGCAGTTCGGCTTGAACGTTTAGGATTCTGGCAATATTCACCGTTTCGCCCCAAATATTGTAGGCAAACTTTTTGTTTCCGATAATCCCTGCCATGACCTCACCTGTGTGAATGCCAATGCGGAGGCTCAGTTGGGTTCTGTGTTTGTTGTTAGCTTGTTTGAGAACTTCTAACATTGCTTGGGCAAAATCTACCATCCGCTTAGCTTGATCCAAATGTGGCTTTGTCAGCCCACATACAGCTATGTAGCGTTCCCCAATGGCGGCAAACTTCTCCACGTCGTATTTTTCGGCTTCTTGGTCAAACATATCGATCAAATCGTTAAGGATCGCCGCATTTTGCTGCACTTCTCTCTGTGCAACCACTTCGCCGAAGCCATTGATGCTGGCAAACAATACTGTTACCTGCGGGAAGCTCTCAGCAATTAGAGTTTCGCCTTTTTTCAGCCGCTCTGCCATCGAGCTGGGCATCATATTCAACAGCAGTTCTTCATTCTCGCGGTTTTTCTCTTCTAGCAATTCTTTATTTTGGTGAATGGTCTGGCGCATTTCGCTGACAATTTGCCCGATTTCGTCAAATTCGTCTTTAGCGTTGACATACTTATCAGACTCTGCATTATCTGGATCGTTTGGGCGTGTGCTTTTGACGATCGTGTCGATCGGCTTGACAAAATTAATAGCAGCAAGGTTTGCCAAGTAGGTCATCACAAGAATAACTATCACACTCCCTATGAGGAGGAAGTTTTGCAGGGCAGACACGGACTCATAAGCTTCGTGAAGAGTCATCTCTGCCAAAATCGCCCAGTGAACTCCGTCGATTTTCACGGGTGAGTACGAGCTCAGAACAGGTACGCCACGATAGTTATCGACGACTTTGATGCCTTCCTTGCCTCCTAATGCCGCTCGCGTCGCTTCGGTGTCTATCCTCTGCAAAAGAATTGAGGTGTTTTGTTGGGCGATCGAA
>NZ_JACJUP010000371.1:0-5540 GCF_014748295.1 Planktothrix sp. FACHB-1355
AAGCGGATGAGTGTAGCACAAGTCCAATCAAAATTGCGGGTTTTTTCAACTTCCACCCAGTTAAACAAAGCTTCCTTTTGCTCCTGCGGCGACAAAGAGCGCAAGTCTTCTACTTTAAATAAAGGTACAACTTTCTTGCTCACCAATTGTAACGGTTCGCTAAAGTTAGTCAGATCGAAAGAAGTACGCAGGATAGCATGGCGATCGACCACTTGCTGCACCGCCTTTTGGAAAAGCTCAACTTCTAGATTTACTTGCAAATGGTAATGGAAGATGTCATGGTACATCGGAGAATCAGAAGTTTGCTGAGTGTGGAAGATTACTCCCGCTTGAACTCTGGCTAGGGGATAGGCATCTTCTACATCGCTGGGTAACTTCTGCCGATCTTCTTCAGAAATCAGCGTCAATGGCGCTGTTCTCTGTGTCGATAAACTGGGTTCGACGATCGTCACTTCTGCCGCTAGTTTGGCGATCGTCTGAGTTGCGAAGATTTGTTCGAGAGAGAAATTCAAGCCTTTTTCTTGAGCTTTCGCCCGTACCTGAATGCTGCGGATCGAATCTCCCCCCAACTCGAAGAAATTATCGTGGATACCCACTCGATCGATCCCCAGCACTTGTGTCCATATTTCCGCTAAAGCATTTTCTACTGGAGTATTTGGAGGTACGAATTCTTTTTCTAAATCCGGTCGCGTGGCGTTGGGAACGGGTAGCGATTTTCGATCGACTTTGCCATTAGGCATTAAAGGCAGTGCTTCCAACATAACGAAGGCGGAAGGAATCATGTATTCCGGCAGCTGCGTTTTCAGGAAGCGATGCAACTCGGTAATTGTGGGGGCTGGTTTTCGATCGCAAACGCAATAAGCTACCAATCGCTTTTCAACAGGTTGCTCTGACGATTCTTCCGGCAGTTTACCTTTTAATAAGCGGCGCAAACCAGTTATTTGAGTGTCTTCTTCCAGGTGACTGACTAGATTGACTTTTCGTAGTTTTTCGCCAGACTCGGTTTCCCGAACTAAAACGATCGCTTCCCGCAGGTTAGGATGTTGCTGCAACGCCGCCTCAATTTCTCCCAACTCAATTCGGAAACCGCGAATTTTTACCTGGTGATCTATTCGTCCCAAATATTCGATCGTGCCATCCGGTAGGTAACGGGCCAAATCCCCCGTTTTGTACAGGCGCGATTCTGAATTTTGGAACCAATTGGTTCCAAAATTTTCTTCCTCAGAATTTTGAGACCAATTGGTCTCAAAATTCTGGTTGAATGGGTTACGGATAAACCGCTCAGCAGTAAGTTCGGGTCGGTTGAGATAACCTCGCGCCACTCCCACACCGCCGATGTGCAGTTCCCCCGGAACTCCCACTGGCACAGGTTGCAAATTAGCGTCCAGCAGATAAATCTGCGTATTGGCAATTGGACGACCGATGGGAACTGTGGATAGATTGCTCTCTCGCTGACATTCCCAGAAGGTGACATCCACGGCGGCTTCTGTTGGCCCGTACAAGTTGTGCAGTTCTGCATCTAAACGAGCAAAGAAACGCTCTTGCAGTTGGAAAGGCAACGCTTCCCCGCTGCACATTACCTGTCTCAGACAGTTACAACTTTCTAATCCCTCCTCTTCCAGGAACACTTGCAACATTGAGGGAACAAAATGAATAGTGGTAATCTTTTCTTCAGCGATCGTCCTCACCAGATAAGCGCTATCTTGATGACCTCCCGGTTTAGCGACAACTAAAGTTGCACCAGTTATCAAAGGCCAGAAAAATTCCCACACCGAAACATCGAAGCTAAAAGGAGTTTTTTGCAATACGCGATCGCTCGATGTTAATTGGTAAGCATCCTGCATCCACAACAAACGATTGCAAATTCCTTTGTGCGTGTTCATCGCTCCTTTCGGCTTACCTGTTGACCCAGAAGTATAGATGACGTAAGCCAAGCTTTCGGGATTTGGGATTTGGGATTTGGGATTTTCGATTTGATTTTGAATTTCTAGTTTGGTTTCCCAATCTCTATCCAAGCAAACGACTTTCGCATTGTATTTTGGTAGAATTTCCAGAAGTCGTTCTTGAGTTAATAAGATATCAACTCCTGCATCGGCGAGCATGAAGGCCAAACGCTCGTGAGGATAGCTAGGATCTAAAGGTACGTAAGCGCCGCCTGCTTTCAGAATTCCCAAAAGACCGACTACCATTTCTAAAGAGCGTTCCATGCAAATTCCCACCAAAACTTCCGGCGCTACGCCTAAATTTTGCAGGTAATTCGCCAGTCGATCGGCTTTTTGGTTCAGTTGCCGATAAGTAAGTTGTTCTTTTTCAAAGATTACCGCCACCGCATCGGGTGTCTTTTCTACCTGCGCCTCAAATAATTGATGCAAACAAACATCGCTCTTGTAATCAATATCGGTCTTATTCCATTCCACAACTAACTGATGCCGCTCTTTTTCCGTCAGCATCGGTAAAGTTGAAATCGGTTGTTCTGGATTGGCAATAATACTTTCCAGTAATATCTGAAAATGTCCTGCCATTCGCGCAATTGTGGCAGCCTCGAACAAATCTGTATTGTATTGAAACGCAGCCGAAAGGGAACCATTCACTTCACCCATCGTTAGTGTCAAATCGAATTGACTCGTCTGCTGTTGGAGCGCCAAACTTTCCAGTTCCAGTTCGCCCAATTTTATCCGCGTTCCCGTTTCTCCCAATGCTACCGATGCCAAACTTTCTAACTCTGGCAAATGGGATTTCTGCAAAACGAACATAACTTGGAAAAGCGGCGATCGACTCGCTTCTCTTACTGGCAAAAGTCGCTCTACCAATAATCCAAACGGATAATCTTGATGTGCAAAAGCATCTAGCACAGTTTGACGCACTTTGTCAACAAATGCCGCAAAATTTGGATTTCCCGAAAGGTTCGATCGCATCACTACCGGGTTGACGAAATAGCCAACTATTCCCGATAATTCCGCTCGATTTCTACCAGCCGTAGGCGAACCGACTAAAATATCTTCTTGTCCCGTATAGCGATAAAGTAACACTTGAAAAGCTGCCAACAAAGTCATGTAAAGGGTTGCTCCTTTCTCGCGACTAAAACTTTTCAAATGTTGACTTAATTCCGCATTCAGTTTGAAATAATGAGTTGCACCGCGATAAGTTTGAATTGGCGATCGAGGTCTATCAGTTGGTAGATTCAAAACTGGCAATTCGCCTGCTAATTGCTTTTGCCAATATTGCCAAAGTCTTTCTCCTGCTTTCCCGGTCAACATTTCTATTTGCCAGGAAACGCTCTCGGAATAATGTAATGCTGGTTGGTAAAGAGCAACTGAAGTACGATTTTTTTCCGCTTTATATAGTATTCCTAATTCCTTTGCGATCGCAGCCAAAGACCAGAAATCAGCAACGATGTGATGGACAACAAGCAATAGAATATGTGACTGTAGCGAACGCACAAACAAATTGACTCGCAGTAACGATTCTTCCTCTAAATTGAAAGGACGGTGAGTTTCTGCAATCAGGCGATCGTTTAAGTAATCCTCACGCCAACTCGCCGCATTTTCCGTCGAAAAGCAAACTTTTACATTTTCATTAATTCGTGCAACAGTTTCTCCTTCAGAAGTGATGAAACTTGTTCGCAAAGCTGGATGGCGATCGACAATCTTCTGAAAAGCGCGTTGCAAAGCAGCAACATCTACATTTTCCAGAATGCGAACAGCACCCGCAATATTATAAGCTGCACTATCTGGCGCTAATTCCTGCAAGAAATAAAGTGATTTTTGACCGGAAGAAAGCCATCGGCGATCGGGATTATATTTTTCACTTTTCTCTTTCCCCGTTTCCCCCTTTAATTGTCCGAGGATTTCGATCGCCAACTGAGAAATATTTCCACCATTGAGGAAACTGGTTACAGGCAAAACCACGCCGAAATTAATTTCAATGTTGTTTTTTAATTCAAACGTTGTTAATGAATCCAATCCTAAATAATTTAAAGGTTGTTGCGAAGTCAACTGAGACGGATGGATTTTCAGGATCTTGGCTACCTGTTCCTGAAGATAAGATTCTAACCGAGATAGGCGCAATTCTGGTTCTATTACCAGTAAATCTTCGCTAGTTAGATTATCTTGCGGTTCCGCAATATAAGATGCTTCTAAAATACTGCTGGCGACCACATCCAAACTGCCTTCTAAAAACCCAAGGCGACAAGCTTGACGTTTAATTTTGCCGCTAGAAGTTTTGGGAATGCTGCCAGTTTTGAGTAGCAATACCGCACAAACTGGCAATTCGTAATTTTCTGCGATCGCACCCCGAATAGCAGCGATTATCTCTTCGCTATTTAAGTTTCGCAGATAAGTTCGCTTCACTTCCAAAGCTACAGCCAATCTTTCTTCACCAGCAATTTCCACCGCAAAAGCCGCACTGCTACCAGCTTGCAATCCTGGATGACTTTGTTGAGCTATTTGTTCGATATCTTGCGGATAGTAATTGCGACCGCGAATAATAATTAAATCTTTCAGACGACCCGTAACAAACAATTCGCCTTCATGTAAAAATCCTAAATCTCCCGTGCGAAGAAATGTTCTTGTGGAGCAGGCATCTTGCCTGCTATCCTGAGAGCAGTCATCTTGCCTGCTATCTGTCAAATAAGCATGAAAAGTGCGTTTTGTTTCTTCTAATCGATGCCAATAACCCTGAGTTACACTCCCACCTGCTACCCAAATTTCCCCAACTTCATCAGGTTGACAGCGAGTTAAACTATCGGGACGGACAATAACAACCTGCGTATCTTTAAGAGGTTGACCGCAACTCACAATATTTTGGCAAGAAGTATTTTCCAGATCGATAGTAACTACTCGATTTTGCTGTAAAGCTGCACTTTCTATAGATTGAATTTTTGGCGCGTTTTCCTTCAAACCACCAGAAACAATTAAAGTTGTTTCTGCCATTCCGTAGCAGGGATGAAAAGCTTCGGGACGAAAACCGCACGATGCAAAAGCATTTGCAAAGTTATGAAGTGTTTCTGCACGAATCGGTTCTGCACCGTTAAAAGCCACTGACCAACTACTTAAATCGAGATTCGCTTTTTGTTCGTCAGAAATTTGTTTAACGCACAAATCGTAAGCAAAATTTGGCCCACCACTGGTAGTAGCTTTGTAGCGAGAAATCGCTTGTAACCAACGGACGGGACGTTGCAGAAAAGCCATCGGCGACATGAGAATGCAGGGAATCCCTAAATACAAAGGTTGAAGCACATTCCCGATCAATCCCATATCATGAAAAAGCGGCAACCAACCAACGACGATCGATTCCTCTGTATGTCCGAAAGCTGTTTGAATCAATCGCTGGTTATGCAAAATATTTTGATGGCTTACCATCACGCCTTTTGGCGTTGCTGTGGAACCGGAAGTATATTGCAAAAATGCTAAATTTTCGCCTTTTATTGGTGGTTCTTGCCAGTTATTTTCTCTATGGCAATCAATCCCATCTGTAACCAACCATTGTAAATTTTCTAAGTTGGGAGCGTGCGTAATTGCTTTTGACTTATTAGCTAAAAT
>NZ_JACJUP010000372.1:0-5470 GCF_014748295.1 Planktothrix sp. FACHB-1355
TAGGCAATACCTCGATTGTAGTAAGCTTTATCGTCATTGGGATCGAGGCGCACTGCTTGGTTGTAATCTTCAACCGCTCCTTGATGATCTTTCATATCATCGCGAGCGTTCCCCCGATTGATATAGGCTTTGGGGTTATTGGGATCGAGCCTAATTGCCTCAGTGCTGTCCTCGATCGCGCCTTGAAAATCCTTCAAGAAATAGCGAGCGTAACCGCGATTTACATAAGCTTGAGCCAATTCGGGATTGAGTTTTAATGCTTGAGTGTAATCTTGGATCGCTCCTTTGTAATCCCCTTGTCTCGCCTTTTCAATCCCCCGGTTGTACAAGTCCACCGCACTCATTTCCGTTTCCGGTCTAGTTGTTGGCGTTGACTCTGTACTGGGTGGCGTTGTGGAGTTATTCGGAGTTGACCTTGGTTCGGGTTGAGCTGGTGTTGTTTCTTCCGCCTCCGATGGCGTTGACTCTGTGGAGTTCGGCTTAGACTCAGGTTTAACTGGTGTTGTTCCTTCCGCCTCCGCTGGCGTTGATTGTGTGCGGTTTGGCTTAGATTCAGGTTTGGCTGGTGTTGTTCCTTCCGCCTCCGCTGGCGTTGTTGATTCCTGTTGGGTTGGCTTGGACTGAGCTTCCGCTGGGTTTGACTCGCTGTTGCGAGCTGGCTTAGACTCAGCCTGGGTTGGCTTTCCTGAAGGAGACTGGCTTGGCTTTGACTGAGCCTGAACAACAGGAGAGATGCTACCCAGTGCAGTGGCGATTCCTAAAATTGCGATCGTTCGGTAAATAGGGTTCATGACTTTAGCCAATCGACTTGGTGCCAGTAGAAATCGAGGTTTGCAGAAAATAGGTATAACCTAATACGATATCAGAATTTGGTAAATATTACTCTTCCGATCGCTACTTAGGCATTTCCTCTTAGTGGCTTCACGGGACGAAGTAAAACCCTTTGTTGTTCCACCTGCCAATTCCCTTACTGCTGAACGCTTCTGAGTTGTGCGAGAGCATTTCGATCGCGATCGTTTTTTCCTTAGCGCTAATAAATTTCTGCTGCTTTTTGCCCTGGAGCGATCGCTCCCAGCCGATCCCCAAGTGTAACTTTGGACAAGAGGAGCGATCTGGCCTACAAGCGTAACTATTCCCAAGACAAGGATGATGCGCGAATGGAACTAAACATCAGTAAATTCATGGCTTTTGGGCAAACTTTTAACTGCTAGATAGCCGATATTATTTCTGACTCAGTTATACTTATGCAGTCCCAGGTAAACGCTGCGATTTTTGTATTGATTTAAGCGCAAATGAAATTTTTAAATATATCCCAATGGCGTTGGTTACCCGGACTAAATCCGCAAGTGGGGATTCTGGCGGTAGGTAGGTTCCTCTCGGAAGTTGGATCGGGTTTTACCCTGTTTTATGCACCGATCTTTTTTGCTAATTTAGTGAATTTATCGGCGACCCAAGTAGGCATCGGTTTGGGTAGCGCCTCGATTTCTGGTGTTCTGGGGCGCTTACTGGGAGGGTCTTTTGCCGATTCCCGCTTCTGGGGTCGTCGGCGTACTTTATTGCTCTCGGCAGCTATTTCGGCGATCGCATCTTTAGTAATGGCGCTCAGCGATAATTTTTCCACTTTTGTTGTCGCTAACTTACTGATGGGTTTGGGTATGGGTTTGTATTGGCCGGCAACGGAAGCCGCAGTAGCAGATTTAACACAGCCCGAACATCGTCAAGAAGCTTTCGCGATTGTGCGATTTGCAGATAATTTCGGTTTGGGAGTAGGCATTATTCTGGGCGGAATGTTGATCGGTACAACAGGCGCTTATCGGGCGTTGTTTGTGATTGATGCGATATCTTTTGTCGTCTTCTTTGCGGTTATTTATTTTGCGATCGCAGAAACTTACAAACCAACGGAACACCATAGGGAAAAACTGGGCAACTGGGAAACAGCATTGCGCGATCGTCGCCTTGTTATCTTTGTTCTAGGCAATATCATCTTCACAACTTACGTTTCCCAACTGCACAGCACCATTCCCCTGTACTTCAGCAAGTTTGTACCGGTGGGTAACTCAAAAGTAGGATTTGCCACCATAACTATCAGCGCTTTGTTTACCTGGCACACGATCCTCGCAACTTTGTGTCTGATTCCGATCTCCCGCCTCTTGAGGCGATTTAGCCATCCCCACGCTTTAACTGTTTCCGCTTTATTGTGGGCGGTGGGATTCAGTTTGATCTGGGTGACTGGCGTTGCACCTGCTGGGCAATTAACTTGGGCCATATTGGCGATGGGAGTAACAGCGATCGCGATCGTCTTTTATACACCTTCCGCATCTGCCTTCGTTGCCGACATTGCACCGGAGTCCCGGCGCGGTCTCTACCTTTCCATCAACTCTTTGTGCTGGGCAGTTGGATACGCTGTTGGCCCTCCCTTGGGTGGCTGGGCGATGGATCGATCGTCAATAGCCGCAAACAGTTTTTGGTTGGGATTGGCTTTCAGCGTAGTTATCGTTGTGGCGATTTTGCAATACCTCAACCGGATTTTAAATAACTAGATACTGATGTTATCTTGTACTTGCAATCTAGCTGAAATGATACGAAAAAAGAAAAATGAAAGATGAACTTTTAGATGGTAAAACCGCGAAACAGTTGACTGCCTGCCAAGTTAAAAGTGCAAAAAATTCGCAACAAGTAAATTCCCAAAATGCTTTCGTGGATAATTGAGCTTATCATCTGAATAAAATTGCTTATCCCCCTCCGTGTGGTTCAATCCAGATGAGAATCAATAGCATAACCCTCTCTCCGCCATGCCAATTCATACTCTAAATAGCGTCGTTAGCAAAGTTTCTGGCAAGGCTACCCTGCGAACTATCCTGATTGTCCCATTTGTTGTACAAATCGTTGGGGCTGTGGGGTTAGTTGGGTATCTCTCTTTTAAAAATGGGCAACAGGCAGTCAACGATGTTGCTTCCCAATTGCGGAGGGAAATTAGCGAGCGCACTTTCGATCGCATTAGCACTTACCTAAGAACACCTCATCCGATTAATTTAACTAACGCTAATGCGATCCGTCTCGGTCAGTTAGATATAAATAATCCTCAAGTCTTACAACGTCATTTTTTAAAACAAATTCAAGTCTTTAATTCACTAAGTAGAACTTATTTCAGCAACCCCCAGGGCGGACTCGTCTCCGTCGGTAACGATGAGAGAGGACTTACAGTTGCATCCACAGAAAATTTTACGAAAGGTCGTCTTCGCGTTTACAGCGTAGATAGCCAAGGTAACCGCCAAAAATTATTGGTCAATCAACCACAATATGATGCCAGAGAACGACCTTTTTATCAAACGGCTATCACCGTAGGTAAACCGACATGGGGCCCTATTTATATCTATGTTCCTACTTCTAGAGGTTTGGGAATTTCTGCTAGCTATCCCCTCTATGATGAAACAGGTAAGCTCCAAGGTATTTTATCGAGCGATCTATCTCTTGCCGCCATCAATAATTTTCTGAAAAGTTTGAGAATCGGTATTCACGGAGAAGCATTTATTATCGAGCGATCGGGAATGATAGTAGCTTCTTCAAGCTCCGAACTTCCCTTCGTTACTGATGCAGATGGCAAAGATAAGAAACGACTCCACGGCGTGGAAATGAAAAACCCATTAATTCGAGCTACAGCACAGCATTTAATTTCTCAATTTGGCAACTTGACGGATATTAATACCTCAAAAGAACTTGAATTTGAAATAGAAGGCAAGCGCGAGTTCGCACAAGTAACTCCCTTCAAAGATGCGTTTGGTTTGGATTGGCTGATTGTGGTAGTCTTGCCAGAAGCCGACTTTATGCAGCAAATTAATGCCAACAACCAGACGACTATTCTGCTGTGTATAGCCGCCTTTATCTTAGCTACAGGAATCGGTATTTTTACCGCTGCTTGGATTACCAACCCAATTTTGCGCTTGAATACTGCTGCGAAGGAAATTGCTAAGGGTGAATGGCATAAAACATTAGAAATCAAACGCTCTGATGAAGTGGGACAATTGGCAGAGTCTTTTAATAAAATGGCAGAGCAACTGGAAGAATATTTTGCTGCACTGCGAGATAGCGAGAACCGCCTCACTCAGTTTTTAGAAGGATTGCCAGTAGGTGTATCAGTTCACGATCCAACCGGAAATGCGACTTATGCAAATCAGAGGGCGAGACAAATATTAGAGATGGACTATTTACCAGAAACTAAAACAGAGCAATTGGCACATACTTATCGAGTTTATCTCAGTGGAACCGAACTGCCATATCCGACAGAAAAGCTGCCAATTGTCAAAGCTTTAGCGGGAGAAAGCAGTACAATTGATGATATGGAAGTTTATCGTCCCGATAGAATTATTCCCTTGGAAGTCTGGGCAACTCCTATTTACGATCGCACAGGTCAAGTAGTCTATGCGATCGCCGCTTTTACTGATATCAGCGAACGCAAACAAGCCGAGAATTTATTAGCTCAATACAATCGCACCTTAGAAATTCAAGTAGCCGAACGCACAGCGGAATTAACCGACTCCAATCAACAATTGCAGCGCGAAATTGCCGAACGCAAACGAATAGAAATAGAACTGCAACAAGCAAAAGAAGCAGCCGAAGCAGCTTCGCAAGCCAAAAGCACCTTTTTGGCTAACATGAGCCACGAATTGCGATCGCCTCTTAATGCCATTCTCGGTTTTGCCCAATTAATGCTCCGCAGCTCGACTTTACTCCCAGAACACCAAGAAAAAACTCGCATCATTTACCGCAGTGGGGAACACTTACTCAGTCTCATTAATGATGTGCTGGATATGGCGAAAATCGAATCCGGACGGATCTCCCTCAACGAAACTGCTTTTGATGTTATCGCTCTACTCAATGACTTGCGAGATATGTTTTATATCAAAGCGCAAGAAAAAAGATTGTATTTTAAAATCGAATGGAGTGCTGATATTCCGCAAACGGTGCTTACTGATGAAATAAAGTTGCGCCAAGTGTTGATTAATTTACTCAGTAATGCCTTTAAATTTACCTCGTCAGGTAGCGTATTTCTGCGATTGTCAGTAGAACCGAAACAAAACCCTATTTTTAATAAAAAACTGGTACTTCACTTTGAAGTTTCCGACACTGGCTGTGGCGTTGCTGCCCATGAATTAGCCAGTATATTTCAACCATTCGTGCAAACTAAAAGCGGACAGCAAGTCCAAGGTGGAACTGGTTTGGGATTACCGATCAGTCGGCATTTCGTGCAAATGATGGGTGGAGAAATGACAGTAGAAAGTGAAATTAACAAAGGTACAAATTGCAAGTTTTACATTCAGTGTCTGCCAGATGCAATCCCTAATCGGGAAACTTCTAAAATTGCAAGTCGAGTTATTACTTTAGCACCCAACCAACCCAGTTATCGCATTTTAATTGCAGACGATCGAGCCGAAAATCGGCAATTACTTGCTGAAATGTTGCAAGAATTGGG
>NZ_JACJUP010000373.1:0-5515 GCF_014748295.1 Planktothrix sp. FACHB-1355
AGTGGGGGATGGGGGGAGTGGGGGAGCGGGGGAGCGGGGGAAATATTATCCACATTTTCTACTTTTCTGGGGTATTCTGCGGTTATGCTGCTCTCCCGCTCCCCCGCTCTCCCGCTTCCCTCTTCGCACAAGGGTGCATAAATAGCAATCCCAACGAGGGAATTCTCGAAATACCCCCGCAATCTGGCTTCGCTAGAACGCAGTGCCAACATCGCGCTTTTTTGCTCTGTGATATCCTTGAGCGTTCCCGTGCGCGAACAAATACTTCCGTCTGGGGCAAAGCTGAGACGTTCGTCGATATCGACGTAGCGAAATCCACCCGATTTAGTTCGCAGCCGAATTTCATAGCGGCTGCCGTCTTTATTTGTTTTACAATTACTGCTAGCGTCAGCTTGTTTTTCTTGATATAATGGAATATCATCTAAATGAACATAACTTAAAAACGGTGTTTGTAAAGTTTCTTCTGCCGAAAAGCCAGTAATTTCTGTCCAAGCTGGGTTAATGAATGTCCAGTTGCCGTCGGCATCTGTTTGGAAAATTACTTCTTTAACATTATTGACTACAAAGCGATATTTTTCTT
Organism: Planktothrix sp. FACHB-1355; assembly: GCF_014748295.1. Taxonomy (NCBI): domain Bacteria; kingdom Bacillati; phylum Cyanobacteriota; class Cyanophyceae; order Oscillatoriales; family Microcoleaceae; genus Planktothrix; species Planktothrix sp. FACHB-1355. The sequence goes on from NZ_JACJUP010000373.1 coordinate 581, forward strand.
CGCTCTGGTGCAAAATTTCTTGGCTGTGTTGCCGTTCGATCGCGTAACGCAAAGAGCGAATTAATAGTTCGCTATCAATTTTTCTTTTTACTAAATAATCTTGTGCGCCTACCGATATTAACTGAAGTGCCAGTTCTTCATCCGCACGAGACGTTAGCACTACAATAGGTATATTTTGATTTTCTTGTTTGAGCTTAATTACAGTTTCAAATCCTTGGCTGTCTGGCAGTGAAAGGTCTAGCAAAATCGCATCAAATTTTTCTTGACTTAAAGTTTCTCGTGCCTCTGACAGTCGCTCTACGCGCTGGAGGATAATCGCTCGCCCCCAACTGGTCTCCAATAGCAACTCTTCAATTAGTTCTGCCTCATCAACATTGTCTTCAACCAGGAGAACTCTTAAGTTGCTATGGGCGATCGGTTCTTGAAAAGCTACGTGCATACTATTGTAAATGTTTTAATTTTAGTAAAAGCAAAACAGCTAAATTTATTTTTGAGCTGGCTAACTTTAAAGTTAGCAAATATAAAGCTAAAGCTTTCGCCTAGAAAAGCAGGTTCCCAAAGCTCAACCAGGTTATTTACCAGGCTCGATGCTTGTAGCTCCCGTCTTGTCTGGCTTAGATATCGATTGCTTTATTGCCATAAGTTAATTAATATATTTGGTATAGTTATAAATTATATCATAAAAACTTATTATTGTAAATAATCATTACGGAAAATTTATAAATTTTCTAGATATGCTATAATTATATGTTTGAGTAATTAAAAACGTCCTCACTAACAAAAGCAATTATTATATTACCTGCTTTTGCATTGTTATTATATTTGTCATACGCGGGCAATTTGTTTATTGCTCATAGAAATAGCTATTAACCATTAAAAATTCCCCCACCAACAGAGCCGTCGATCGGGGAATTTTTTTAAACAGAACTGAGATCGGTATGTGGTGGAGGCGTGACAATTTCAAACCAATAATGACATAAAGCCTTCATAACGTTCACCAATTCTTTAAAAGTCAGTGGTTTGACAATAAAAGAGTTCGCGCCCAACTTATAGCAATCTAAGATATCTTCCTCCCGTTTTGAAGTAGTGATAACCACAATAGGAATGTGCTTCAAATTAGAGTTAGACTTAATTTGTGCCAGCGCTTCTTTTCCATTTAAACACGGCATATTCAAATCGAGTAAAATCAGGTTTGGGCGCGGCGAACTGGTAGGGTCGCTGTATTGCCCGCGACGGTACAAATAATCCAGCAGTTCCGAACCATCTTGTAATACGTAAAGATTGATAGCTAAGGGAACTTCTGCTAGCGCCTCTGACATTAGGTAACAAGCGTTTTCATCATCGTCAGCTATCAAAATAGTGAATGTTTTGGTATTGATATATGATTTATCATTGCTTACGGCTGTTTTCAAATATGGTGAAATTACAGAGGTAATCAACGGATTTGTCATAAAAGTATGGGTCTCAATAGCGATCGCCTGACAGATTTTTGTTAAAAATGGTAAAGTAAAAGGTTGACCCTTGACCGAGTGCAGATTCTACCCAGATGCGACCGCCATGACGTTGCACAATTTTTTGACAAATTGCTAAACCAATGCCAGTCCCAGAGTATTCTTTTTGCGTGTGCAAGCGCTGAAAAATTTGAAAGATGCGCTCGCGGTACTTGGGGTCAATCCCAATTCCATTATCGCGGATCGCAAAAAGCCACGCACCTTCTTGAAAAGAAACGTTAACGGAAACGATTGGAGGTTCCTCATTACGGCGGTACTTAATGGCATTACCGATTAAGTTTTGCAACAGTTGCACCATTTGAGAGCGATCGGCCATTACTGCTGGCAGTTCGCTTTTTGTAACAATTGCATTACTTTTGCGAATACTGGCCTGAAGATTAGCGCAAACTTCCTCAAACACCAGATTGCAGTCAACTAGCGCAAAAGCTTTGTGACTCCTGCCAACTCGCGAATACAAAAGTAAGTCATCGATGAGCCGCTGCATTCGCTTAGCACCCGATACAATTTTATTTATATAGTTATTAGCCTTATCGTCAAGTTTATCTTCATAGCGTTCTTCTAAGAGCTGAGCGTAGCTGGCGATCGTTCCTAAAGGCGCTTGCAAATCGTGGGAAGCAACATAGGCAAACTGTTCCAGTTCGGCATTAGAACGAGCCAATTCTTGAGCGTAGCGAGTTTGCTTTTCCAGTAATTGAGCTTGATACAAAGCTATGCTTAACCGCTCCGCTAATTGTTGTAAAAGTTCAATTTCCAGTTGCGCCCATTCTCTCATTTCGTTACATTGCTGAACGCACAGCAAACCCCATAATTTTTGAGGGGACGAAGGGGAAATAGGGAGAGGGGGAGAAGATTTTAATTTGCTATTCCCGTTTTCCGATTCTCCAATGACGAGAATTGGCACGATTAAGTTGGAACGAATCTGATGCTGCTGCATAAATTCCACATAGCAAGGAGTGCAGCCAAGGTTATCAATTTCGGAACAAAAGCGGATTTGTCCTTGGTAGTATTTTTCTAAATATTGAGCGGGCAAACACCGATCTTCTACAACTAATCCCAGCAAGCTGGTAAAGTTAGCAACAGTAGCTTCGCTGACAATTTTGCCTCCCCCTTCTGGCAGCAGGCGAAAGAACAAAACGCGATCGGCATTCAGGGTGTTCTTTACTTCAGTAACCGTGTTGTGGAGAATTTCCTCTATTTGCAAAGATTCGCGGATTTTAAGAGTTAGAGATGCGATTAATTGCTGGTGCTGGACTTGACGGAGTTTTTCTGCTTCTGCTTGTTTTTCTTCCGTGATATCTACCGCACTGCCTTGCAATTTAACAATTTTTCCGGTGGAATCTCGAATCGGGATTAAAGTAGTTCGCCAAATCCGAGTTCCTCCTGGCAATGCTAGCGTTTCTTCGTATTTAATCGGAACGCCAGCACTAAGACAGGCGCGGTAGCGTTCCGTAACGTGGGCGGCGACTTCGGGTGAGAGGACTTCTGTTGGTGTCTTGCCTGCAATTTCCCCACCAGAAATACCCGTTGCCCGTTCGTGAATTGGGTTCATAGTTTGATAGACAAACTGACCGTCGGGCAGAACGTTAATGAGAAAAATGCTTTCGGCTGAATGGTTAAAAATGCCAGCATAAAGTGCCTCTGAAGCTCGCAGTTCTTCTTGTGCTTGCTGCCTAGCCCAGTAGCTGTAGATCATCTCGCCAACAACTCGCAGCAGTTGCACATCTTCATCCGACCAATCTTTGCGGTTTTCTCGATACGTTTCAAATCCAATCGTTCCCCAGAGTTGACCGGATGCCGTGTTGACGGGAACGGCTAGTACAGAACGGATACCCAGGGACTTGAGCAGGTTTTTTTCAATTTCTGCTGTTGTTGGCATTGCTTCCACATCGCTAATCACAGCATTTTCATTTTTCCGATATTTTTCGACCCACCAAGGAAATAAACTGGTGTCTACATTTTGAAAATGTTGGATTTGGGGTTGAGTTTGACTGTCGCACCATTCATGAGTCATATAAGCAAAGGTGCTGTTTTCTCGGAAGCGGGTAAGATAGGCGCGATTTGTGCCTACCGCTAGTCCTAATATTGCCAGAACTCGATCGATATCTGCGGCTTCGTTGGTGGCAAATTCTCTGGATACTGCGGCCAAGGCTGTTTCTAAAGTTAGGCGATATTGCAGTTGTTTTTCGGCGAGTTTGCGCTCTTGGATATCCTCGATCGCGGCCATAATGTAACTGATAGCACCGTCAGAGTCCAGTACTACTGATAATGTGAGTTTTCCCCATTGCAGGCGACCGTCTTTGCGGATGTAGCGCTTTTCGATCGAGTAATGTTGAATTTCGCCAGCTAATAGCTGACGGTAATATCTCAGGTCTAGTTCTAAGTCTTCTGGGTAGGTAATTTCTTGGAAAGTTAGCGTCAGGAGCTCTGACTCAGAGTATCCCAAAAAGTCGCAATATCGTTGGTTAACTTTGAGAAGCTGACCGGATAGTGAGGATACAACAATTCCCACCGCAGCTTGCTCGAAAATAGCTCGGAAGCGTGCTTCGCTTTCTCTTAATGCTTCTTGTGCTTGTTTGCGCTGGGTAATGTCGCTGGCAATTCCCGCCAAGCGGTAAATTTCTCCGGCGGAGTTTCTGACGGGAAAAGTGCGATCGAGTACCCAAACAATTGAGCCATCAGGACGAATAACGCGATATTCTTGCTCGACTGCTTCCCCCTGGAACAGACGTTCCCAAGCATTGCGAATTTGGTCTCGGTCTTCTGGATGAACAGCATCTAACCAGCTAATTCTTCGTTCGTAGGCACTTTGGCAACTGCGACCCCAAATTTCTTCATAAGCGGGACTGACGTAGAGAAGCTGGGTGATTTCTGCATCTCCTATCCAGAAACATTCGCGAATGCTGCTAGCCATCTGGTCAAATCTCGATTTGCTTTCTAAAAGATCTGCTTCTATTTGTCGGCGTTCGCGAATTTCTTGCTCTAATAATTCATTTTTTTCTTGTAGCTGTCGAGTCATCGCTCGCAGTTTTAAATGTATATTAATCCGCGCTAAAATTTCTTCATTTACAAATGGTTTTGTCAGATAATCTACTGCACCCAATGTCAATACTTTGACTTCATCTACCTTATCGGAAAGACCCGTCATAAAAATTACTGGAATGTCTCGGCTTTCCGGTTTATTTTTTAAACATTGGAAGGTTTCAAGCCCGTCCATTCCCGGCATCATTACATCTAACAAAATCAAATCGGGTAAGATTGTTTCCATCTGTTTTAAAGCAGTTTCGCCCGATTCGGCAATTAAAATTTCAAACCCTTGTGCTTGCAAAAAAATGCACAGGAATTGCAGGTTATTTGGCCAATCGTCAACTATTAAAATTTTTGGTTTTCCGGTTAATTCCATAAATAGTATTTTTGGATAAATATT
>NZ_JACJUP010000374.1:0-5509 GCF_014748295.1 Planktothrix sp. FACHB-1355
TTCCGATCTAAGAATAGGCAACATTTCCATCTCGTTAAAACTTTCTCCTATTAAATTTAAGTTATTGACTTTATTTGCCAGCATATGCAATGTAAATTCTTTGCTGATACTGAGATAATTGAATGCAAGGCTATGATTAATTTTTTCATTAACTCAATATATTGAGTAAACCTTTTTTCGGTAAACTCTAAATGCTTTCCTGTAAAAAGCGTGTGATTGCAATATTGATTAGTACAATAACCAGCGTGTTCTATATCTCCTGTTTCGATGCCAGTGAGAATTCCTTGCAACAATAATTCTAAAGTTTCCTGGGCAGACTCTTTCCAATGTCTGACACAACCATCGAAAAAACATAATATTTTTGTTTGGTATTGTGTGGTGCTAAAAACATCCAACAACTTCAAAGACAATTTACCAAATTGATAACCAGTATTTATATCTCCCATTCCACTGCATAGGAGCATTCCATAAAGGCAATATGCGTAAGCACCTTGGGGTGAATTTCCATATTTAATGGAAAGATCGATCATTGTAAATATAAGCTGAGACAGGAGAGTAAAATTTGTGCTAAAAGCAGCATTAATATTGCTGACCAACATCCGCATAGCCGCCAACTTATAAGGATCGGTCATTTGTGGTAAATTGGCTAATTCATCGAAATTTAGTTGCTTGGGAGGTTCTTTCTCTAGGATAACTTCCAACAATTGCAAAGCTTGTAACCCCGTATCGATAGCTAACTGGAGCTGCATTTGAGTTACGTATATCTGGATTTTCAGCTCGTAAACTCTGATTTTATCGAGCAGGTTTTTAGCTTGGAGCAGAACAATTTCTGCGATGGAATTAGCTTTATCAAAATTCCCATTTAAATATTCTGCTTCCACCGCTTCCACATAAAGTCCTAGCGTCAAATCATAGTGAGAGTACCAGCTATCTGATGCCAAAAGTCCCAAACTAACTGTGATATACTTCAGCACAGGTTCGTAAGCAGTTGCGGCCTTTGCTTTCCGAGCCGCTATCAAATTTAATCGTGCTAACTCATATTTTTCGGTTTGTTCGTTGATAAATTCAACACCAACATTGAATTGATTAACAATCTCAAAAATATTCTCTTCTATCTCTGCTTCTGAAGCATTCTTCAGAAGCAGTTGACCGATTTTTAAATGAGTTGCTTTTTTATTTGATTCGTGAATCAGAGAATAAGCGGCTTGCTGTACCCGGTCATGCAGAAACTTGTAGCGTATTTTGAGCGATTCTCCTGGTATTGTAAATGATGTTGAAGTGTCAAATACTAACGGCATTTTGTAAGTTTCGCTCAGGGGCAAAATCAGACCTGCCTGAAGTGCATCCCACAAATCAGTTGCCGTTTCTGAGGAGGATTTTTCATGCACAATTGCCAGGACATCTAAATTAAACTTGTCTCCTATACAGGCAGCTAATTTTAGTACTTTCTGCGTCGGTTCTGGCAGTTTTTGAATATGGCGGCTGAGCAACTCAACCACATTATAATCTGTAATGCCTACGGCTTGAATTTGTTCGATATCCCAGTGCCAATCCCCAGATTTAAAATCAAATTTTAATAATTTTTCTTGGTGTAGGGTGGAGAGCAGTTGAGTCAAAAAGAAAGGATTGCCCTGAGTTTTATTGTAAACTAATTCAGCTAGATTCTGTGACCTTTCTGTGCTAGCGTGCAGAGTGTCGGCAACTAATTCGCTGGCATTTTCGATATTTAACGGTCGCAGGGTAATATTACTAAGCTTAGCACCCGTATTTTTAATTTCATCCAATGTCACCAGCAACGGATGGGTGGGAAATACTTCATTATCTCGATAAGCTCCCATCAGTAATAAATATTCACTGTCTGGGTCAGTTATGAGCAACTGAATTAATTTCAGCGATGCCGAATCTGCCCACTGCAAGTCATCTAAGAACAGTACGAGGGGGTGTTCTGCTTTGGTGAATACGTGGATGAATTCTCGAAAGACGCGATTAAATCGGTTTTGGGATTCGGTTGGCCCCAATTGCGGTACGGGCGGCTGTGGGCCAACAATTAGTTCGATTTCGGGAATTACGTCGATGATGACGTTACCTTGCTGACCGAATGCTGCTAGTAATTGTGCTTTCCAAGTAGCTATTTTGCTCGCACTTTCTGTTAATATTTGCTGGCTCAATTGTTGGAAAGCTTGAATTATGGAAGCATAAGGGATGTTGCGTTTAAATTGGTCAAATTTCCCGGAGATAAAGTAGCCCCGTTGCCCTACTATGGGTTTGTGAATTTCGTTGATGACAGAGGTTTTGCCAATGCCGGAGTACCCGGAAACTAGGATTATTTCGCTGCCTCCGCTGGCAACTCGCCCAAAGGCTTCCATGAGTGTGGTGACTTCTTTGGTGCGTCCGTAAAGTTTTTGGGGGATGAGGAATTGACTGATTAAGTCCTGCTTGCCTGGTGTGAATTTGCCGATGTTTCCGGTTGTTTGTAACTGGGCAAGACAGGTTTCTAAATCTGCTTTTAATCCCCAGGCACTTTGATATCTTTCTTCTGCGGTTTTGGCTAATAGTTTCATCACTATATGAGCAACTGCTAGCGGAATTTCTGGGTTGATTTGATGGGGTGGTGTGGCTGGAAATGCGATATGGCAGTGAACTAATTCCAGGGGGTCGCTGGAATTAAAGGGTAGTTGACCTGTGAGCATTTCATAAAATGTTATGCCTAATGAGTAGAAGTCTGTACGGTAGTCGAGGGCGCGATTCATGCGTCCGGTTTGTTCCGGTGACATATAGGCGAGCGTGCCTTCTATTTGGTTGGGATTGCTCAGGGTGGGGTTTTCTCTCTCCAGGCGCGAGGCGATGCTAAAGTCGATGATTTTCACTTGTCCGTCAGATGGATTGATGAGTATATTATGCGGTTTGATATCTTTATGAATAATATGATTTTTATGCAGATCTCCTAAAGCTTCTGCCAACTGGATGGCGATGTCCAAAAAATCTCTAATTTCCAGCTTTTTGTAAGTAATAAATTGTTTCAGGGATTGACCGGATAAATCTTCTAAGATCAGAGCTAAACGGTTTTGATAATTTTCTAAGCTATAAACGCGAACAATACCTTTAATATCCAGAGCTTGAAGAATTTTATATTCGTGTCTCAATCTGGTAATTTGTTCGAGAGTAGGATACTCGGCTGGGATGGTTTTAATAATGACTGCTGTTTTATCTTGTTTTCTTACCCCGCGATAAATTGAGGTATTGATAGTGGCTTGGATTTGTTCGGTGATTTGATAACCTGAAATGGTGAGCATTAGCGTTTGTCCCAAACGTGAGTATATGTTTGCGAGGGGTTAACCGCATTGAGCTTGCTGAAAGTATGCCGGGGAATTAGGAGGAAAATCAACTATGCGCTGATTTTTACGATCGGGACGACTAGATGCGATCGCTTGTATGGGAATCTCAATCAAAAACTCTGCTCCTTGACCGGGTTGGGAAAAACACTTCAAAATACCACTGTGTTTTTCTAGGACAATTTGGTAGCTAATCGACAATCCTAAGCCTGTGCCTTTCCCTACTGCTTTGGTTGTGAAGAAGGGATCGAACAATCGCTTGATTACCTCTTCTGTCATACCGGGGCCATTGTCTCGAATGCGAATAGCAATCCTGTTATTTTCCAAAGCTTCGGTACGAATCCAAATACAAGGTGTCGCGGAATTTTCTCCCGTATTCCGCAAAGAACGCTGTACTTCTAGAGCGTCGATCGCATTGCTGAGGATGTTCATAAACACTTGGTTGATCTGACCGGGATAGCACTCTACAAGCGGTAATTCGCCATATTCTTTGATAACTTGAATCGCACAATTTTCTGCTGTTGCTTTTAATTGGTGGTGCAATATCATGAGGGTGCTATCGATGCCTTCGTGAATATTCACCGGTTTCGTTTCTGCTTGGTCGAGACGGGAAAAATTTCGCAGCGATAAGACAATTTGACGGATGCGTTCAACTCCTACGTGCATGGAGGAGAGTATTTTGGGTAGGTCTTCAACGAGAAAATCGAGTTCGATCGCTTCCATTTCAGCTTGGATCTCCGGTACTGGTTCCGGATAGTGCTTGCCGTACAGTTGAACTAGCGTCAGTAAGTTTTGGGAGTATTGACTGGCGTAGGAAAGATTTCCGTAGATGAAGTTGACGGGGTTGTTGATTTCGTGGGCGACACCGGCAACTAACTGACCCAAGCTGGACATTTTTTCGCTTTGAATGAGCTGGGCTTGAGTTTGTTGCAATTCGTGCAGGGTTTGTTGCAGCTGTTGAGCTTGGGTTTGAGCATCTGAGGCAGCGGTGGCAGCTTGATGGTATAGTTCGGCTTGGTCGAGGGCGATCGCCAGTTGAGTAGCTACAGCCTGCAACAGCTCCACCTCGCACTCACTCCACGATCGCACTTCTGTATTCGTACCGCAGCAAATGGCTCCTATGGCTCCAGAGCGAGTTTGAATCGGCAGTGCGAATAAAGACACAAATTCCCGTTCTACAAAAAACTCTCGCATTACCGGATCTGCGATCGTTCTGACATCATCTGCCCAAACCATTTCCATGTTCAGAAGTTGCTGTGTAAAACAACCAATATCCGCCGCCGAGTAGTAACCAACTAAACTCGGCAGCTCGGGATTTTTGGCTTCTTTGAAAATTTCCCAGTTATCCGAAGCATCAAGCATTCTTGATGTATCCGCAAAGTTAGGATGAATTAATTTTTCTTTTTCCGGTCGATACCAAATGAATTGGCAGCGATCGATTTGCAGAAGACTGCGGATCTCGTTCACCGCTGTTTCTAAGATTTTATCTAAGTTCAGCGACTGACGGATTTGACAAGCCAAACGAAAAAGTAAAGCTTCTCGGCGGCTTTCCTGTAGCTGGTGTTCGTGGAGGAGCGCGTTTTCAATCGCCGCGCCTGCTTGCGAAGCAAGCATAGTGAGCAGTTTCAGGTCTGCTGCTGTATAAGCGACGGGTGTGTTACTGCTGATTTCGATCGCACCAATTACTTTATCTTTTGTTTTCAAAGGTACGCAAATCAGAGAACTAACTTGCTCTTGAGTTGGAACGAATCTGGGATCGGATAAAACATCGTTGACTATCTCTCCTCTGCCTGTCATCACTACATTACCAACTATCCCATCACCCAAGTTTAAGGTCGATTTTGATTGGCATTCTTGATTAAATGCTGCGATTGCTTCCAGCCTGTCCGTGCTGGTATTAAGTAGCATGAGAGAGCCGCTAGTTGCTTGGATAAGTTCTCTAGCTTCATCAATCACTAATTTGGCAACTTCTTTGAGGTCTAAGGTAGCGCTGATTTTTTGGGAAATTTCGTATAAAAATGTGATTTCTCTATATCGCTCAATTAATTCATTAGCCAAGTTTTTCTTTTCTAGTTCTTTATTCGCTACATAGGATATAAGAGCGGCTACGGCAGCAGCTTTTTCTGACCCGCTTACCCATCCGATCGTTTCTCCAGAAAGTTCTACTGGATATTTAC
>NZ_JACJUP010000375.1:0-5431 GCF_014748295.1 Planktothrix sp. FACHB-1355
CGATTAGCTGTAACTATAACGCCAACTGCGATCGCGTAGCGTGCCATTTGGCATAAACTAAACCTCAAATGTAAAGGTTTCTGCCTGTGGAAGACAGGCAACTACCTCAAATTGAAAGTTGCTGAGGAATTCGGAAGATGACACAAAGAAAACGAGCCCTACTCACTGGCATTACAGGTCAAGATGGATCTTATTTGAGTGAGTTTTTGCTCGAACAAGGGTATGAGGTTCATGGGATTATCCGGCGGACTTCTACCTTCAATACAGACCGACTCGATCATATATATGTAGACCCCCACAATCCGACAGCGCGGTTGTTCCTCCATTACGGCGATTTAACTGATGGGGTGACGTTGCGTCGGATTTTGGAAGAAGTTAAACCAGTAGAAATTTATAACTTGGGGGCGCAATCTCATGTGCGGGTTAGCTTTGACTCGCCGGAGTATACCGTAGACACGGTGGCGATGGGCACGCTGCGCCTGCTGGAGGCGATTCGGGATTACCAACATCGCACGGGGATTGAGGTGCGCTTCTATCAGGCAGGTTCTTCTGAGATGTTTGGTAAGGTGCAGGAAGTGCCGCAGAAGGAGACGACGCCGTTTTATCCCCGCAGTCCTTATGCTTGCGCGAAACTTTACGGTCATTGGCAAACGGTGAATTATCGGGAATCTTACGGATTGTTTGCTTGTAACGGTATATTATTTAACCACGAAAGTCCTCGGAGAGGGGAAACGTTTGTAACGCGGAAGATTACGCGAGCGGTTGCTAGAATTTTAGCTGGGAAGCAGAAAAAAATTTACTTAGGTAATCTGGATTCTAAGCGGGACTGGGGTTATGCTAAGGATTATGTGAGAGCGATGTGGCTGATGCTACAACAAGAACAGCCAGATGACTACGTGATTGCGACGGGCGAAACTTACTCGATTCGGGAATTTTTGGATTTAGCTTTTGGTTATGTCAATTTGGATTGGCATGATTATGTGGAATTTGACGAACGTTATTTACGCCCAGCTGAGGTTGAGTTGTTAATTGGCGACCCATCTAAGGCAAAAGAAAAGTTAGGCTGGCAACCTTCAGTGACATTTTCAGAGTTAGTTGGTTTGATGGTAGAAGCAGATTTGCAGAGATTAGGACTGACTTTACCGGATGGTAAGGGAGCGAAATTTGCGCCTGACATTGCTACCATTCGTCAAGATGCAGCTACGGTAATGGATTAAGAAAGTACAGCCCCGACAGATGAGGATGGAGATATGGTGTTGGATTTAAAAGATAAAAGAATTTTGGTCACTGGCGGGGCTGGTTTCTTGGGCCGCCAGGTGGTAAAACAGTTGTGCGATGCTGGAGCCGATCGCGATAAGATTACGATACCGCGATCGCGTGAGTTCGATTTGCGATCGATGGATGTTTGTCAAAAACTTTCCCAAAATCAAGATGTCATCGTTCACTTGGCGGCGCACGTTGGCGGCATTGGTTTAAATCGCGAAAAACCGGGTGAATTGTTCTACGATAATTTGATGATGGGCGTACAATTAATTCACGCTGCCTATCAAGCTGGTGTGGAAAAGTTTGTCTGTGTTGGTACGATTTGCGCTTATCCTAAATTTACACCAGTTCCGTTTAAAGAGGATGACCTTTGGGAAGGTTATCCCGAAGAAACAAACGCGCCTTATGGTGTGGCGAAAAAAGCTTTGTTGGTGCAACTGCAATCTTATCGGCAACAGTATGGATTTAATGGTGTTTATCTGTTACCTGTGAATTTGTACGGGCCAGAGGATAATTTTGACCCGCGTAGTTCTCACGTAATTCCTGCTTTAATTCGCAAAGTTCACGAAGCACAAGTCCGGGGAGATAAACATTTACCTGTTTGGGGTGATGGTAGTCCGAGTCGCGAGTTTCTCTATGTAGATGATGCGGCGCGAGGAATTGCGATGGCTACTCAGTCTTACGATGAGGCTGACCCAGTGAATTTGGGAACTAATTATGAGATTACCATCAAAGATTTGGTGGAATTAATCTGCGATTTGATGGGATTTCAGGGCGAAATTGTTTGGGAAACGGATAAGCCGAACGGACAACCTCGGCGGTGTTTGGATACGGAACGCGCTAAGGAAAAGTTTGGTTTTGTGGCGCAGGTGGAGTTTAAGGAAGGGCTGAAGAATACTATTGATTGGTATCGTCAGCACGCTGAGTAGTTGGGTACGTAGTTGCGCTTAAGCGCAATTACGTACCTGGAAGAATTTTGGCGATCGCTCTTGACATTTTTTTTCTTGGTAGTAATATGTAAGTGTGGGAGAATGTGCGCTCAGGTAGACCCCTTCACACAGTTACAGATATCGCAAAGTACAGGGAAAATTTTCGGCGATCGGACTTGCTATTTTTCTCTTTTGGTAGTATTATGTAAGTGTGGGAAAATGTGCGCTCAGGTAAACCCTTTCACAGAAGTTGTAGATATGGCTAAGAAATAGGTTTCCTTTCCCCAGCAACCAAGCTTTTTGCAATCCCCAACAAGAAAAAAATAGGTTTGTGTATTCATCGGCCTTTTAAATGGGAAGAGTGCGATCGCTCTTGCATTTTTTCATAATTTGACATATCCTAAAAGAATGGGAAAATGTGCGCTCATATATACTCGATTTTAAAATAAAAAGTTTTGTTCAAAGGATGGACATTTGAAGTCGGTTGATTCGATTGCTATCAGTCCAGATGGGCAGACTTTAGCTAGCGGTAGCAGAGACACAACTATCAAAGTCTGGAATCTTAGCACAAAGAAAGAAATTCACACTCTCACGGGACATTTAGAATACGTTAATTTTGTTGCTATCAGCCCAGATGGAAAAATCAAAATTTGGCAGCAGATGCACCCCATTAACTATGCCGAATCATCCTCAAATTAAAGGCTCAACGCTTAGATCTATTTGTACCCAATCAGGTATCTCACGAGAGGAATTTTTAACGGCGTATGAGCAAAGTTAAATTTAGCCAATGTCGATTTCTAAAAAAATATAGATAAGCCTATTGACAGGCTTAATTTTTTTATGTTATGCTAATTTTGATGAGGAAGAACTATCGTTTAATATTTGATTATAGTTAGATTTCCATTATTTGAATGATACACCAAAAAGGCAAGGAAGTAAAGAGGCGACTGCTAAGTTAAACCAAATTACAGAAGTTTATAGTGAGGATTTTAACTCTGGTGCGATCGTAGAAGGAGTGCGATTTACCAATCCTTTTAGTGATGATTTTAAGTTGCTTTGAATCGAAAAAATAGTATGAAGATATGGTTCATCAAAACACGCTAATCTAAGCTACCAGAAGAAGGTCGAGAACAAGAGCGATCGCTTTCTATCCTCGTGATAAGATAAAAGGGTATGATGTTTGAGTAAGATAAAACCAGAATAGCAGTGGCAAAAAAAGTTACGATAACACTGGATGACGAAATCCTTGCTTTTGTCGATCGGCAAGCAGCTGCTTCGGGAAACAAAGCCAACCGCAGCGCATATATCAATGCAGTTTTAGCACAAGTGCGACAACAATATACTCAGGAAGAACTAAGAGCTGCTTATCAACGAGACGCACAAGATGCAGCCTATCGTGAAGAAGTTGCTTTGTGGGACGTTGTAGTAGGGGACGGAATAGATGCCTGATGGTACGCTAACTTATCGTCGTGGAGAAATTCGCTGGGTTAATCTTGACCCAGCAGTTGGTGCAGAAGCGAAGAAAATCCGTGCTTGTGTAATCGTCCAAAATGATGAGGGAAACCGTTATGGCTTTCTAACGCTGGGAATGCCTTTAATGCCAGGAGTTAAAAATGCTCCTTATGTTGTGAATGTAAAAGCAACATCAACTAACGGCTTAGATCGCGATCGCTATATTGATGTCGGACAAATTCGATCGCTTGATAGTAGTAGGATTCTCGGTTTAGTAGGGGTTTTGGAAGAAGAATACTGGGAGTCTATTCGTTTGGCGATGAATGTGGTACTTGGTTTCTAAATGGAAAAAGCAGAATTAAGACGATCGCTTATCAAAACACGCCAATCTATGTTACCAGAAGAGTGGAGAGAAAAGAGCGATCGCATCTCCTCGCACCTCCAATCTTCCCCTCTCTTTACCCAAGCAAAAACAATTCTCGCTTATTTTAGTTTCCGACAAGAACCTGACCTCAGTATTTTATTTACCGATAACCGCAAATGGGGATTTCCTCGCTGTGTGGGCAACGCGCTTTCCTGGCATATCTGGAAACCCGGAGAACCGCTGCAAAAAGGTGCTTTTGGAATTTTTGAACCTCACCCGGATTTACCAACTTTAAACGCCAATGAAGTAGATTTAATTTTGGTTCCAGCAGTTGCTTGCGATGTGCGGGGGTATCGACTGGGATATGGCGGCGGTTATTACGATCGCCTTTTGAGTTCCCCGGAGTGGTCGTCAAAGCCTACAATTGGGATTGTGTTTGAATTTGCTTATCTGCCACAGTTACCCATTGAAGGATGGGACATTCAGTTAAATGGTGTTTGTACAGAAGTTGGTTTGAGGATGTTGCAATGAAGTTTTTAACTGTCAGGCTGATGTTTTCTGAACCCCGCGCAACGGACAATTGTCCGTTGCGCTCCAAGCACGTACCGATGTAGGCTTGGAAAGTGATTTACTTAGTAAAATACAATTACTATAATCTCATGTCTCATTACACAATGCAAGTGTTTTTACAAACATTTACACATTTTTTGATGGCAAAAGATGGGATTAACAGGGACTTATTAACAGACGAATTAAATAAGTATTAGTAATGTAAGGCAATGGCCAATTCAAAGCAGATGAAAAAGATGGAAAAGCGAGATGGAAAAGCCAAAAGCCGAGGGCGGTCTAGATGGGAATCGGTTTGGATGTATGGGGGATTGAGTGCGATCGCATTTCTGATGTTGTTTCCCCTACTCTGGTTGATAAGTACCGCCTTCAAATCGCCGGGAGAAAATATCTTTCAATTTCCACCCCAGTTATGGCCCAGTCAGCCCACCTTCGATAACTTTGTGCAAGTTTGCCAGACCAATCCGTTCGGGCAGTATTTATTTAACAGCACCCTAATAGCAGTACTAACAGTTGGATTAAATTTGCTGTTCTGTTCCCTCGCCGCTTACCCACTCGCACGGCTAAACTTTCGGGGAAAAGAAGCGATTTTTACAGCAATTGTTTCCACCATCATGATTCCGTTCCAAATCGTGATGATTCCCTTGTATGTATTGACAGTCCAGCTAGGTTTGCGAAATACCTATTTAGGGATAATTTTTCCATCTTTAGCTTCAGCTTTTGGAATTTTCCTGCTGCGGCAAGCATTTCAAGGAGTGCCGAAAGAAATAGAAGAAGCAGCGAGGATGGACGGATGTTCTGAAGTCGGGATATGGTGGTTTGTGATGCTTCCCGCCATTCGTCCCGCACTGGTGAC
>NZ_JACJUP010000376.1:0-5500 GCF_014748295.1 Planktothrix sp. FACHB-1355
CTCGTCAAGTGCCTTCTGTCAAAGGTGTTGCCGCTCAAATTCAAAGCCGACAAGCTGTTACTTATAGCAACAAAAATACCAATACTCAAATTCTTGGTGTAACGCCAGAATTTCTGCCAGTACGCAGCTTTAATGTTGCTAGAGGGCGGTTTTTTACTCAGCAAGATGTAAAGGCAAATACCCAGGTAGCTGTTTTAGGGCCAGATGTAGTCAAAAAACTGTTTGGCAATAAAGATCCGATCGGCCAAAGAATCAGAGTCAAAAATATTAGCTTTCAAGTTATTGGCGTGATGGAACCGAAAGGTTCTTTCTTGGGAAGCAATCAGGATGACACTGTTTATACCCCTGTCACCACACTCGCTAACCGCATTATAGGGCGCACTTCTCCCTATGGTTTGGAAATATCGTTTATCTCGGTTTCTGCTAAAGATTCCAATAGCATCGGTGCAGCGCAATTTCAAATTTCTAATCTGTTGCGATTGCGCCACAAAATAACAACTGAAGATGATTTTACTGTCCGAACTCAAAAAGATGTGCTGACAATTGTCGGTACTATTACTGGTGCGCTGACGCTGATGCTGGCTGCGATCGCAGCTATATCGCTGTTTGTGGGTGGCATTGGCGTTATGAATATTATGCTGGTTTCTGTGACAGAACGCACCCACGAAATTGGACTGCGGAAAGCGATCGGCGCTACTCAGCAAGATATCCTCATTCAGTTTATGATTGAGGCAATTATTTTGTCAGCAGCAGGTGGGATAGTTGGTACTGTTATTGGCGTCAGCGGTATCATGTTAATTGGTGCGGTTACTCCTTTGAAAGCTGGCATTTCACCTGTGGCGATCGCAATTGCTGTTGGCGTTTCTGGCAGTATCGGTTTGTTCTTTGGTGTTGTACCGGCACGACGCGCCGCTAAATTAGATCCAATTGTCGCTTTGAGAAGCGCTTAATTAATTAAAAATGCAACAAATCCAAACTCAAAACCAAGAATTGAATACGGAATTTAAACCTGTAATTATTCGCCTGGAAAATATTGCTAAAATCTATGGTATGGGCGAAACTACAGTACACGCAGTTCGGGATGCCAGTTTAATTGTAGAGCAAGGTGAATATTGCTCGATTATGGGAGCATCCGGATCGGGGAAATCTTCAGTTATGAATATTATCGGCTGTCTCGATCGCCCTACTTCCGGCCACTATTATTTGGATAAGGTAGATGTGTCGCAATTGGGAGATGCTGAATTAGCAAAGATTCGCAATCTCAAGTTGGGGTTTGTGTTCCAACAATTCCATCTTTTACCGCAATTGACTGCGGTAGAAAATGTGATGTTGCCGATGGTGTATGCGGGTGTGAAAGCTGGGGAAAGACGCGATCGCGCTGTAGAAGCGCTGACAAAAGTGGGGTTGGCAAATAGATTGAACAATAAGCCAAACCAACTTTCTGGAGGACAGCAACAACGGGTGGCAATTGCAAGAGCGATCGTCAATCGTCCGGTTTTATTATTAGCAGATGAACCGACGGGTGCTTTGGATTCCAAAACCACTCAGGAAGTGATGGATATTTTTACAGAATTGAATGAAAGTGGCATTACGATCGTGATGGTAACTCACGAACCGGATGTAGCGCGTCAAACTCGTCGGATTGTTTGGTTCCGCGACGGAGAGGTGCTGCATTCTCATTTGAAGCCAGATGAAATTGGCCATGTGGCAATATAATAGTTTGGGTTAGTTAAAATTAAAATTTTTATGGCTTTTTAGTTGGGCGCTCGCTCACCGAATTGACTTAGATAAATATTTTTTTGTCAACTTAGTCTATGTCGAGTGATTAAGTGCGATCGCAGACAGCCACAACATCTGAGTCTTTATCTCTGTAATTTCCGCCTGAGTTCTTCTAGAAAAGCTTTAGGGTTGTATGCAGCGTTTTTCATGCCATTCACTAATCGATCAAATTCTTCTGATGTTGGCTGTTTCTGCTCAACCCAAGCTTGAAGAATATCTTCTAGTGTGAGATAAGGTATACCCAGATCTTTAGCTACCTTGCAGGCACCATCATCTGATGAAAGGAAAACTGCCTGTCCTTGATAACGCTTAGCCAACACTAAACAGGCAGCTTCCCCTTTATGACACTTTAGGTACTTTTTCTGGAGAATTTCGCGATCGTCGAGTTCTTCCACAGTCAAAGTTTCCACTATTAAACTTCCCTGCTTAAAGTGGCGAGGTAGCTGCTGTGCATTCCTCAGCCTGATGTGGTAACGCTGAGCTTCGGCGAGCGGTAGCTGCTGACTCTGACGCTGAGCGTATCGCAGTCCTATGGCTAGCTCACTTAATCCCTCGTCCTCTTCTTCGAGAGGGCGACTGTTCTCGTCCCGATTGTAAACCTCAGCAGGGAAACGCGCCGAAGAGATATTAAGAGTTTCCAGCAATATATCTATTCCGCGTGGATGAGCAAAGCTCATAACCCGCAAAACTACCGTATCAAGTATTGTTGTTGACATTGGTCTATTAACCTTGGATGTTAAAAAAATTTTTTATTTGCGACTATTTTAACTTAGTGTTAATATAGCGGCATAGGTCTTCATGTCTTTAACTTTAGAGATTTAGATCTCCTCTAACTGAGGTTCTTTATTAGCCTGACTCTTATGAACTATGAGATCTTAGGTCAGCGCTTGCGTGTCGCCCGTGAGCGAGCTGGCATGACGCAAACTGAAGCAGCTCAATTTATAGATGTCACTTCGGCGGCTCTGAATCAGTATGAGAGTGGTAAGCGTCGAGTGGATGCTTTGAGCTTGGAGCGTCTGGCTCGGCTTTATGGGGTACCGCTACGATTCCTTTTTGGCGAAGAAACAGTTAAATCAGACTGGGAAGAAGCCTTACGCCTATGTTCCAAAACTATTTCAGCTTCCGGTAAGGCAGGAATTGGACGCTTAATTGAAAAGGTTTATGCTCTAGAGGAACTTTACAAGCAGACAGATACTCCTTTTCCTGAGCTTCCGCATCCACCTTTTGCGTCTCTTACCGATAGCCTTTTAAAGGAAGATGGAACGGCGGTATTGGCAGCTCAAAGAGCCAGAAGCCACTACAATTTAGGGATAGCACCTCTCGGCGATTTAAAAAGCTTCTTACAAGCGCAAGGTTTACTTGTGTTTGCCATTCCCTTTGGCAAAGAAGAAAATGCAATTTCTGGGTTGTTTTTCCTGCATCCGCAACTAGGGCAAATTATCGCGATTAACCAGGATAATGCAGATACTTGCCGCTCGTTCATTTTAGCTCAGGGGTTAGCTTATAGTCTCTACCTACATGACCGCTCGGCCACAGTTTACCGCCAAGGAGATAAGAATTATTCGCAAATTTTTGCAGAAAGATTTGCCTGTTATTTTATGATTCCCTCTGAAGCATTACAAGAGCGTTTGCACGCTTTAAAAGTGAAAGTTGTTAGCCATCCGATAGAAGTCGTCCATCTATCCCGCTACTTTGGAGTCAGCTATGAAACGATGCTATATCGATTGGAACAGGAAAACAAAATAACTGGTTCTCAAGTCAATTTAAAGAACGTACAAGCTGCGGTTTTAGCACGTCATCTTGGTTACAGTCCTTCTCATTATGAGCTTCAGCAGCGTTTTCCTTCAATAGAAGAACGGTTACCTCGAATTTTCATCGAACTTGCCTACCGTGCTGTTGAGGAAGACAAGCTCTCTTTGCGAAGAGTTGCAGAAATGCTCGGTATTAGCGATATAGAATTGGAGGAGCGCCTTTACTTTGAGGATACAGAAGATGATGAGTCTGAGGAGGAAGGATCGCTTGTAGAAGAAGAACAGAAATTGAACTTCATTACTTCTCATCTATAGCTTGCACTCCATCCCACCCTTCCGGTACTCCATATAGTCGATGATGTTCGCATCGCTTTATGTAAACGATCGCCGCTTTATCTTGGGGATTGACTTGTAAAACTTCCTGAAATATTTGTTGCGCTTCTTCAAATTGTTTTTGATAGTACAGAAATACCGCTACTTCAAAACGCGCCTGAGTTTGACTCTTTAATCGCTTCTGTTCTGGCTCATCTCCCTCATAGACTTCAAATACGGCGACGGCTGATTTTTTCCCTTTTACTGTCACCCGATCCAAAAATCGGAAGTGTTGTTCTTCATAATAATCCAGACAACAAAGAGTTTTATGGCTGATTAAAATACCCGCGCCGTAAAGCTTGGTTAATCCTTCCAAACGAGAAGCTAAATTAACCGCATCGGCAATGACTGTCGTTTCCATTCTTTCTGATTCGCCGATCGTTCCTAGCATTAAATTGCCTGTGTGCAAACCAATGCCGATCGCAATCGGTGCGTAACCCATTTTTTGGCGATCTTGGTTGTAAGTTTCTACTTCTTTTTGCATGGCGATCGCAGCTTGTACAGCATCATTGGCAGACTCAGGAAATAATGCCATAATTGCATCGCCAATATATTTATCGATAAAGCCGTTGTGCTGGCGAATCGCCGGACTGACTCGACTTAAATAAGAGTTGATGAAATTAAACGTCTCTTGTGGCGTCATCGCTTCTGATAAAGTTGTGAATGAGCGGATATCAGAAAACATTACCGTCATTTGTTGCTGTACTTGGTCGCCCAATCTAACATCAATAATACTTTCTTTCTCCAAAAACTTCAGAAAATTACGCGGCACAAATCGCCCGTAAGCTGAAGTCAACTTAGCCAGAGAAATATGGGTTTTGATGCGAGCTAACATTTCTTTTTTTTGAATCGGCTTAGATAAATAATCATTGGCTCCCGATTCAAATCCTTCTACGATATCCGTGACTTGATTTTTCGCAGTGAGCATGACAATGGGAAGTTCGTAGGCGGGAAAGCGATCGCGTATTTTTTGCGCCACTTCGTATCCCGTCATACGCGGCATCATCACATCAAGTAAAATCAAGTCAGGAATAAAGCCATTTTCCATCTCTGCCAAAGCTTCTTGTCCGTTACTTGCTTCCGTAATCGCGTAATTGTACAGAGAAAGATTGTTGATTAGTACCTGGCGATTAATCGGTTCGTCATCGACGATCAAAACTTTAAACTGTTTTTGAGTATTAATCGTCGCTTCTAAATGTTGACTGAGTATTGAGGTTGTTAACTCTATATTTCGATCGTCTTTGATAGCAGTAATAGATTTGGAAACTTCCACTTTACCGATGGAGGAAATGGGTAAAGTAAATGTAAATTGCGAACCTTCTCCCACTTTAGACTTAACGCTAAGTTCACCTCCATGCAATTGCACCAATTTTTTCGTGACTGCCAATCCCAGTCCCGTACCGCCATAGTCTCTCGCCGTAGAACCTTCTGCTTGTTCAAATGATTCAAATATGCGGTCAAATTTATCTTCAGGAATGCCAATCCCGGTATCGGAAACAGTAATTTGAATTTTGCATTTGGGATTTGGGATTTGGGATCGATCTGGGCTAGCTAATACCTTTTCAAAAGGCACCAATTCTGCTAAAACTTCCACTGTG
>NZ_JACJUP010000377.1:0-5435 GCF_014748295.1 Planktothrix sp. FACHB-1355
CCGACAAGTACAGCTATGCCATCTTTAACGAATAGCGGACGTTTCAGCAGCATCGCATCTAGGGCAAATGCTTCAATCCATCGATCGTCTGTCCAAGAGTTCTTTACTTCGCCTAACGATCGATAGGACTGTCCGGATGTGTTTCGCATCGGTTTCGATCCCAAAGCTTTCACCCAATCAACTAACATTTCGCGAGTGGGCGGATTTTCTTTTGTGTTGATAAATTCGTACTCGATGCTGTTATCTTCAAGCCATTTTAAGGCTTTTTTGCAGGTTCCGCAGTTGGGTATTCCGTAAACTTTGAGCGACATATATTTAGGGGTTAGGGGATAGGGATTAGGGGCTAGGGGAAGAAATAGGGGCTAGGGGTTAGGGGTTAGGGGTTAGGGTAAGAAGAAACTAGAATCAAGGGTTCGATAATAGTTGTTGTGCGATCGGGCCGATCGGTAATGCGATCGATCATCTTAAGGCTTTACCGAGACTTTGGCAATCCTGTTTCGTCTAGGGCAAGAAAATTACGGCTTCTCCTCGTTCCTGAAGAAGATTTGAGTTATCTAAGCAAACTTTGATGGGTCGATCGCATACATAGCAGAGCTTTTCATAAGGAAAAATTACAGCCCAATTTTTGGCTAGTAAATCAAACGCAGACCAAATTTTTGCATCGTGACGGCAATTTAATTCAGTAATACAAAAATCAATAAAGCAGATATACTTGTTCCAGCCACAAATATAATTTCTCAGAGGATTCCATACCTGACATCCTAACTGAGTACGGAATTCCCTCTCTTGATGAGTTGATAATAAAAATCCGCTCCCCACTGGGTTAGGCAGTTTATCCCATAGTTGGCTCAGCAAAGTCAAGGATTGCGAGCTTATTTGGGAAATTGTTTGCAGCAATAGTTGATTGCGTAATTTTTCCTCGATTTTCTCGCCTAGTTTGTCTCCAATTTTCATCTGGAATGGGTTATCTAAAAATTTTACTATTTCGCTCACAGCAGGATAAATATTATCAAAAATAAGTATTTGGGGAGCTTTTAAACCAAGGGCATCATAAATTGCTATAACTGCTTCAGCTACTTGTTGACGATTAATTGGCTCAGGAGACAGTGCTATTTTTGTCCATTTTTCAAGGTAACCTGGAATCGCCGCTACTTGTGCTGGCGTAAGTTGCGTAATTTTGTGGCGTGACATATTCCATCGGTTTGTTGTGGGAAAGATTTGTTGGGTAATTGGCTCGATCGCACGAAGGGGATAAGTGCAGGAAAATCTTTGAAAAACAAGGATTTGAGCCCATTTAAGATTTTAAGCTATCATAAGTGGAGAAGAGCGAGTTTTTTAAGCGCAAGATGCGCGATCGCATCTCAAAACTCGAAAATATTTCTTTAGGCTAACGAGATTTACCCACTATGTCAGAAGCTCAAAACGAACAACCAAATGTATATACTCCCGTACAATCTAGTCCTCTAGCTAAGGTAGGAGAATTTATGTCCAATTGGAAAATCAAGGCTGGCTTAATCGGTACTGCACTTATCTCCCTGATTATTGGTGTGTTTGTATTCAATTTCTTTTGGTCGCACATAGTTGCGGGTATGGGGATGAAAGATTGGTCAAAGCGTGCTGGCGCAGCACCGATCGAGTGTATGATTAAAGACACCAACGATGATGGTTATGTAAGTTGCAGCGCTATGCTTCGAGGTGAAGTCGTACCTCTGGAATGCGGATCGAGCATTTTTAATATCGGTTGTCGAGTCAATTACGGTGCTGCTGCTGCGCCGCAGGTGCGTCCGATAGCTTTACCGAATAATGGCGGACGTTCTTGAAAGATAATAAGGATTCCCTGTGGCTCAGCCCCGATTGGAATTTAACTGGTGTTCTCCCGTATCTGGGGATGGGTTTTATTTAGGTTTACCGACTTGGGAACGTCCTCCCAGCCTGGAGTATACTGTGAAGATTTTCCAGGCGGCTGAGCGATTTGGATTTCGACAGTTGCTGATTGGAATGGGTTTTGATAACCACATTCTGGAAGCTTGGACTTTAGCTTCAGCTGCATTGGCGCTGACAACTCAGGCGGGGGCAATGGTAGCTGTGCGACCGGGGTTTTACTCGGCTCCTATTTTAGCAAAGATGGCAGCAACTCTCGATCGCATCAGTAACGGTCGTCTCTCCCTCAATATTGTGACGGGTGGACGACCGATCGAACAAGCGATGTACGGCGATTATTTGGATCGGGATGCGCGTTATCGTCGCACTCGCGAATTTATGCAAATTTGCCGTCAGTTGTGGTCGAGTACAAACGCTTTCGATCGTGAAGGTGAATTCTACAAACTCAAGCAAACTCGATTAGAAAGTTTGCCCGTCCAACCGGGAGGGCCACTGTTTTATTTTGGTGGTGCCAGCGAGATGGCGCAACAGGTTGGGGCTGAATGGGCGGATGTATATTTGATGTGGGGGGAAACGCTGCAACAAATAGGCGATCGCATCAGCCAAATGCGACAATTAGTAGCAGCAAATCAGCGGGAAAATGCAGTCAGATATGGGCTGAGAATTAATCTAGTTGCGAGAGAGACAGAAACCCAAGCAAGGGAAACTGCCCGCGAAATGCTCAAGTTTGTGCGTCCGGAAGTGTTAGAAAAAGCCCGCCGCCAGGAATTTCCCAATACCAAGCGAGAAAGTGTCGGTCAAAGTCGTCAGTGGGAATTGCGAGGTAGCGCTGATGATGATTGGTATGTTGAACCTTTGCTATGGGCTGGTGTTTCGGTAGTAAGAAGTGGCGCGGGAATGGCAATTGTTGGCAGTTACCAGCAAGTTGCAGATCGACTTTTGCAATATATCGATTTGGGAATTACAGTTTTTATTCTATCTGGTTACCCGCATTTGGAAGAGTGCGAAAATGTGGGACGAAATGTGTTGCCTTTGGTGCGAGAAGGTTATTTAAGTAAGAGGTAGAGTTAGCGTAGCGCGTAACCGCAGATTGCAATGGCTTGCGGTACACCGTTAATCTGCGTTAATCTGCGGTAAAAAAATAAATAATATTATTTCTGGTGGCATTGGTAGTATATTCGCAATCCGAAAGATTATCTGTGGGTATTAGGGGTTAAGTTTCTACCGCAGATGTCAGCAGATAAACGCAGATAAACGCAGATAAGAAAGGGATTTTTTAGGCAACGGATGCTACCGGACACGATCTCGCCGATCTGCCATTCGTTATAATTCTGTTGGTATAAATCTAAAGAAAGATGGCTTAATCCATTGGTTTAATTTAAATGTGTCTGCAAATACCTTCTCAAGACAGATTGGTTTGACCGAACGGAACGGTTAGTTTAGACCTGATAAGAAAAGATTGTCTCAATTCTAAATGAGGTCTAGCAATACCTATGTCTAATCAAATCAGACGCGATTCCAATAGTTCAGTTAATAGCAGCAACAACATTTCTGATGAAGCTGCTTATAGAGAAGGTTATCGAACTGGTAGAGATTCCGAGCGCATTATGGCAGAAGATAGGTATGTAGCTCGTGAAAATAATAGTGCAGCTACTGGTTTAACGATGGGTCTGGCTTTGGCTTTACTTGCTGGACTAGCCGGGGGTGCTTTCTACTACCTCAATCAGCGACAAGAGCCAAGTAGACAAACGGCTCCCTCTACGCAAATTGTACCTGTTCCCGTTCCTAACAACAGTCAACCTCAAACTCCCAGTCGCAACAAAGAAACTACTATTATTGAAAGAACGATCGACAAAACTAGGGATGTTGTACCCGTTCCCCAACAACCTTCAGCCGCTCCCTCTCGTGAAGAATCTTCTCAAAAGTCGTCTAATTCAGCACCGAACATTAATATCACCGTTCCTCCCGCTCAACAGCAACAAACTGAAAATAAAAGTGCGCCTGCACAATCGGAAACTAATGGCGGAAGTCAAGAAAATTCTAACTCCGATCGCTCCGATCGCTAAGTTGAGTTAGGGCTGAGTTTGCTAATACCTCAAAACCTGGGAGCTAAAAATTTTTCCCCTCCCCGTTGAGGGGGAGGGGATGGGGGTGGGGTTCCACTGTCGCAGGCTCGTCCGGTAAGAGTCGATCGCGCTGATGTAGCCCCTAAAATATAAATTCCCCGAAGATAAGGATCGGGGACATTCGGTATAGGTCTTGGTCATATGCCTACATTCTAACTCATGGAGGTTGACACTTGTCACCCTTTCGGGTAATTTTTTTTCCTGTCACCTCAAATTGCTTGCAGAGGAGTGACGCATAGGACTGAGCAAATAAAGTCGGCTTCTATGCCAAATCCCGGTCTTAAGAGCTGAAAACCGACGCAGGAACTGGATTTTTGGGCTTTCCTGCCTAAATGCCATAAAAAAATTTGACAAGAACGCATAACTATGATAAAAATTTCTCCAAAGCTGCTGCTACTTTCAGAAGTACAGCTTCTGCGGAGGGAGGGCCAATAATTTGCAAACCGATCGGTAAACCGTTTTGACTGAAACCGCAAGGTACGGAAATGGCCGGAACGCCTGTAAAGCTGAAGGGTAATATGAAGCGGCGGCTGAATTGGAAAATTTTGCTATCTGCGGTGAGGAGTGGGGCGACTGTTGGGGTTGTAGGAACGAGCAAAGCATCAATTTGGGTGAAGATTTCCAGGAATTTGGCTGTTTGCGATCGTCTAATTTCTTGGGCTTTTGCGTAAGCGGATTGGGCGATTTTCATGCCTTTCTCAAGGTCTTTACGTACTTTTTCACCAAAGTTATCGGGATTGCCGATATAATTTTGCAATATTTGATAAAATTCATAATTGCAAATAGTGTTGTAAATCTCGACATCAAATTCTTTTTCTAAGAAGGGAACTTCGATATTGACAATTTCAATTTGGAGTTGTTTGAGGAGAGTTATTGAGCGATAAATTGCCTCGGCAACTTCTCGATCGACACCTCGAAAGGAATAGTTTTTGATTGTTGCTAAGCGCAAACCTTTCAGTTGAGTTGCAGAGACAGAAATTTTATCTGAGTCAGCGATCGCATTCCATAAAATTATCGCATCTGCGACACAATTGGCCATTGGCCCAACAGTATCAAAGCTGGGAACGCGAGGGAAAATGCCATTTAAACTAATCGCTCCGTAGGTGGGTCGCAGTCCGACAATTCCCGACCAACTAGCAGGAATGCGAATCGAACCGCCTGTATCGGAACCAATTCCACCTAAGCAAAGATGTGCGGCGATCGCACTTGCTGTCCCGCTAGAAGAACCGCCGGGAGAATGATTTTGTTTCCAAGCATTATGAGTATCGCCAAAAAAGATGTTGCGTCCGGAAACATCGGCAGCTAATTCGCTTAAATTGGTTTTTCCTAATAAAATGGCTCCAGCCGAGCGCAATTTATCTATAATAGTAGCGTTGGTGTTGGGGATGCGATCGCGAAATATTTTCGATCCTACAGTGGTTGCGATTC
>NZ_JACJUP010000378.1:0-5490 GCF_014748295.1 Planktothrix sp. FACHB-1355
TTACCAAAAACATTATCCTAATCCACCCCAGGCGATTGCTAATTTGACAGAAGATATGGACTTTGATTATCTAGAAAGTGATTTTTCTAAGTTGTTGGCATCGATGAAAAATGGTGCGACGCGCATTCGCGATATTGTGAAGTCTTTGCGGACGTTTTCGCGTTTAGATGAAGCCGATTTGAAAGAAATAGATATTTACGAGAATATCGAAAGTACCCTAGTGATTTTGCAAAATCGCTTGAATGGTCGAGCGGGAAGACCAGAGATTCATGTCATCAAAAATTATAGTAAATTACCCCCGATCGAATGTTATGGGGGTTTATTAAATCAGGTATTTATGAATTTGTTAGTAAATGCGATCGATGCGATCGAACAACGGCGACAAAGCCTAGAACATACCGAAAAATTAGATTATATTGGTACGATCGCAATTACGACTTGTATTCCGTCTAAAGATCGGATTACCATCTCCATTCACGATAATGGTTGTGGAATGACTCACGAAGTTAAAGAAAAAATATTTAATCCCTTTTTTACGACTAAACCTGTCGGTAAAGGTACGGGTATGGGCTTAGCAATTAGCTATCAAATTATCACGGAGAATCATCAAGGTCATTTGCAGTGTTTTTCTACCCTTGCCAAAGGCACTGAGTTTAGAATTGAGTTGCCAGTTCGTAACCATCAATAGACATCTCCAAAAATTCTGGTGGGGTAGGCATCCTGCCTGCCCTTTGAGATTCTTTTGGAGGAGAAAGCATCTCCATTATAAGTATTTTTGCTTATCGTTCGCCTGCTTAACTATTCTCTGAAATTTGCCTTCAGATGTAATTTTCCTATTCTGCCGTGATTTCAGCCACTTTAGAGCTTGATCCCCGTAAGTTGGGGTTGGGAGATCGATCGCAATTTATTTGAACTTACCTGCTTGACATTATAACTAATTAGTTATATAGTATTTTTATAGACAAACGGCATAACCTCAGTGGCTCAAGTGGCGGGATATACCTATGGGCAAATTATTTAACGAGCTTAAACAAGACCTTTTGTACCAGCACGGCATGAATGCCTGCCTGAACTGCGGCGTATGCACAGCAGTTTGTCCGGCGGCAGAGTTCAGCGAATACTCCCCCAGAGAGGTAATGAACATTTGCTACTCAGAAGATGATGAACAAATTGAAGAATTACTTAAATCGGACAAAATTTGGTATTGCGGGCAATGTTTTTCCTGTAAAACGCGCTGTCCGAGAGGCAACAGCACCGCCTCAGTCATTCTGGCATTGCGCCGACTTTCCGTTCGTTACGGTTACTTTGCCGAGTCAGAAAAAGGCAGACAGCAATTATTTGCCAAGCGAGTATTCGGGGAAAACATATTAAAACGAGGTTATACATTGTTAGCAGAAAATATCACACCCGCCCATTTCCCCGAATTAGGTGAAAACTGGGAATACTATTACGAACATCGCGAAGAAATGCGGGCATGGTGGGATGTACCCATGAATCTGGAAAATAGTCCAGGTTCCCACCGAGTTATTCCGGAAAAAGACATGGAAGAATTGCGGGCAATTTATCAAGCCACGGGTGCGATCGAATTAATGGATGCCGTCGAAAAAGGCATGGAAAAGAAGCTCGGCAGTAAAGCAGAAGTAGAAAAATACTGGCAAAATTGGTTAGAAACCGCTGATAGCAGAAACTACCAACTCAAAGAAAACAAATAAGGAGAAACTTTAATGAAAGTAGCAAGAGAAAATATCGCTTGGGAAAGACATCAAAAGCAAGTTCCAACCATAGATGATGAAGGCGGAAAATTGTGGGGTTGCTTCCGCAGTTGTTTCCTTCAAAGTGCCGCCCCCTATACCGAAGGCATTGCCTATAAAATCTTAAAAAACGATTTGGGTATGGAATTGCGGGAAGCACCCGGACATACTTCTTGTGGCGCAATTGGCTATCACGGAGATGTGTCAAATATCGAAACACAAATGGTAGTTGCGGCGAGAAACTTTTCGGTTGCCCATCACGAATTAGGTGTGGATAATCTCTTTTCATTCTGCGTCACATCCTTTGCCAACTACACAGAAATGATTAAACTTTGGGAAGAAGAACCAGAGTTGCGAGAATACACAGAAAAAACCTTAAAAGAAACGACAGGAAGAGAATTTTGGGTTCCTCACGTTTCCGGCGGCAGACCTTCTGTTGTTCACGCTTCCGATGTATTTTTCGCCAATCGCCACAAACTCGCAGCCAAAGCAAAATATAGCTTGAAAGGAATCAAAGCAGTCGATCATATTGGATGCCACTACGGAAAAATATTTCCAAGCGAGTGCATGGGTGGCGCTGAATTCCCGCAAGTTTTAGTAGGATTATTAGAAGCTTTCGGTGCCGAAATCGTTGATTATCCAGAACGGAGACATTGCTGCGGTATGGGTTTCCGGCAATGTGCGTTTCCCGAAAACCGAGACTACACTGCCAGCAGCGTTTACAAGAAAATGAAAAGCCTCAAAGAAGCGCACCCCGATTGTAACTTAATCCTCACCAACTGTCCCGGTTGCACAGTATTTTTAGATGCCGAACAAGGAACAATCAAAGAAATTTTGTCAGAAGAATTCAACGTCAGCGTTTTGGATTACGCACAATTAACCGGGTTAATGTTAGGCTACGACCCCTTCAAAGATTGCGGATTGAATGCCAAAGTTGTTCAAATCGAACCTTTACTAGATAAAATCGGCATTCCTTACGACAAATCCAAAACTCCCGAACAACGCCGCAGACCATTTTAATTAAGTCAAAAGTCACAAGTTCAGCAAGGATTGAAGACAATGGGTAAAAGTGTAGTCGTAATCGGTGGTGGCCCTGCGGGAATGGCAGCAGCAGGAAAACTGCAAGACTTTGGATATGATGTGGTTTTGATTGAGAAGAAAGCCGAAGTTGGGGGACATTTAAACAAGTGGTATAAAGTCTTTCCTGACTTTACCGATGCTTCCGAAATTGTCGCCAATTTAAAACAAGCTTTGGGTAAAACCAGAATTGTAAATAATGCGACTGTAACCCGCATTGAAGGTGCCGCACCTAACTTTAAAGTGACTGTATCGACAGGTGAAGAAATTGATGCTGGCGCGATTCTGGTATCCACTGGCTTTAAGCATTTCGATGCTACCTTTAAAGAAGAATATGGATATGGAATCTACGATAATTGCATCACTTCCGTAGAGTTGGACGCCATGCTAAAGGCGCAAAGCGTGAAAACTAGAAACGGGAAAGCGCCGAAAAAAGTAGCGATGGTGCATTGCGTTGGTTCTCGCGATGAGAAGGTGAATAATAATTACTGTTCGCGAGTTTGCTGTACCAATGGAATTAAAGTTGCGATCGAAATTAAACAACAAAATCCCGAATGCGAAATTTATTGCCTTTACATGGATATTCGGGTGTTCGGTCGCGGTTATGAAGAACTGTACAGAACATCGCAACAAGAGTATGCCGTGCAATTCCTGCGGGGTCGGCTTTCCGAAGCTGGTGAGAAAAATGATGGCAGCTTGTTGTTGCGCTTAGAAGATACTTTGACAGCAAAACCGATGCGGTTAACTGTTGACCTTTTGGTTTTGATGGTGGGAATGGAAGGTAATGCCGAATTAGCAGACGTGGCGGGTTTAAGTGTTGGTTGCGATCGCTTCTACGCCACTGCACATCAACAATATGCCAATAATGCTTCTACCCGGAGAGGTATTTTTCTCGCAGGTGCGGCAACTGGGCCAAAAGCGATTATGGAATCGATTACCGATGGACGATCGGCAGCAGCAGAAATTGCCAGTTTTTTGGCTAGCGATCGCGCAATTTTTGTACCCAGCCTCAACGAACAGCTTCACTTAACTAAGGTTTAAAGCAATGGCAGTTAAAAATAAAAAGTTTTTATTCGGTCTGAAGGTCGATCGCCAACTCGACGGCGATAAAATGAATCGGGAATTTCTCGATAAAGTGATTGCGGAAGGTGGCGAAGGCGCTGCGATCGCAGCTTGTATGCAGTGCGGTACCTGTAGCGGTGGCTGTACCAATATTGACCTGATGGATATGTCACCCAGAACTCTGGTTTTAATGGTGCAGAGAGGAGAATGGGAAAAGGTACTGAAAAGTAACGCTCTGTGGTTATGTACTTCTTGCTACATTTGTACCTCTCGGTGTCCCCGTGGCGTGCGTCCTGCCGATGTAATTGAGGCGGTGAAAGCGATCGGCATTCGTCAAGGAGTCGAGAACGATTCTACCAAGTTCAATCAAATATTTGTAGAATTGGTCGAGAAAAGAGGCATTTTATTTGAACCCGAACTAATGCAGAAATATGGCGGTTTACAAGCCATGCTCGCACAAGCAAAATTGGGGATTCAATTAACCCTCAAAGGCAAAATGTCACCATTACCAGCCAAAATTAAAGACCCCAAAAAATTTAGCGAAGCATTAGAAAAGGTAGGCAAACAATGAAATATTCTTACTATCCCGGATGCAGCCTTCATACCACTGCCAAAGAATTCGATATGTCAACGAAAGTGGTAATGACAGAACTGGGAATTGAGCTAAAAGAACTCCATGATTGGTCATGTTGCGGTGGTTCCGTGGCGGCTGGAGTTTCCCACGATGTTGGTATGGCGATGGCGGCGAGAAATGTCGCTTTAGCACAAAAGGAAAACCTCGACCTTTTAGCTTCTTGTTCCGGTTGTTATAACAAGTCAGCGAGAGCGTTAAAGGCATTAGATACCGAAGCCGAAAAAGAAAGAATTACGGCGATTCTTTCCGAAATGGGAATCTCGGTTTCTGACTGCAACATTCGAGTTAGAAATGTGGTCGATGTTTTAGCTAACGACCTAGATATTTCCCCTCACATCAAAAAGCCTTTAACAGGTTTGAAAGTAGCTTGTTATTATGGTTGTCTGTTAACTCGACCCGCAGATATCACAGGTTGGGATTCTCCCGTTTTCCCGATGTCAATGGATAAATTAGCTCAAGCTTGTGGCGCAGAAGTCGTTGATTTTCGGTCGAAGACCAAGTGTTGTGGTGGCCCGATTTTGGTGTCAAAGCAAGAGGTTGCTTTTGAGTTAACTAAGAAACTCTTAGATGAGGCAAAATCTCTCGGTGCAGATTGCATTGTGTTAGCTTGTCCGTTATGTTCAACTAACCTGGAACTAAGGCAACCCGATATTGAGAAGAACTACAATGTTTCTTACAATCTACCAATTCTCTATATCACGGAAATTATTGGCTTAGCTTTAGGCATTAAACCCGGTAAGTTGGGGCTTAATAAGCACATTGTTTCACCAAAAACCGTGTTAAATAAATTGGGTTTCTGATTGACAGCGCCCGCTCGGAGATTCTTAAAATCTTACATTTATAATATCGCCACTGCTAGGATTTCCAAACTCGCCACGTTTGCTTAAAGAGCGTGGCGATCTACTTTTTTCGATCGGGATTTGCAGCCGTTTGAGGTACATAATTTTTTTCAATCCTCCACTCGCC
>NZ_JACJUP010000379.1:0-5455 GCF_014748295.1 Planktothrix sp. FACHB-1355
TACCCAAAATGATACTATGGAAGCAATCGAAAGTGAAGACAGGTTAACTTGTTCGGTAGAAATCACCCTCAAAGTAATTGGCGGACGCTGGAAAGTCTTGATTTTGCGAGAATTATTTTTCGGGGTAAAAAGGTTCGGAGAACTGCACCGCGCCTTGCACGGCATTACCCAGAAGATGCTAACCCAGCAGCTGAGGGAGTTAGAACAAGATGGAATAGTCGATCGCCACGTCTACTTGCAAGTCCCACCCAAAGTAGAATATTCGCTGACACCATTGGGAGAAACGCTCAAACCAATACTCGATTCGATGCACGAATGGGGATTGAAGTATTTGCAAAGCAGATAGAATGCGGCACTGTCTATCACCTTTGAAGTAGAGACGTTCGATCGAACATCTCTACTAAAGCCCCTAGCCTTTCCCGTATCTAGACGAGAGAAAAGTCCGCAGCTGAAATCAGCGGTTTAGTCGCCAGAGTAGCAAACTTATCCCCAGAACCGAATCCAGACGCTGCCCCATTTTGGTTGTAGAACAAATTGCCGTTGACCCGATTGTAAACAATCCGCGCCCCGTTAGTAGCAGCACCAGTATCAGTTAACACAGTGGCAAAATCAGAAGCAATACTAAAACCATTCCCCACAGAGCTGAGGAGAGCTGTGAAAGTCTGCTTGGATAGGACAATGCGATCGATTCCTGGTACGAAATCGGTAATTGAATCCACACCCACATCAGCAGCAGCAAAAGCACTTCCCGTCGCATAAACAAACGAATCGCTACTACCCTGACCGGTCAGCACATCATTACCAGCACCACCACTAATCGTATCGATCCCAAAACCACCAGCGATCGTATCTAAACCATCACCGCCATTGAGACTATCGCTGCCATTTCCGCCGTTGAGGTTGTCGTTACCACCATTTCCGCTCAGGGTGTCGTTACCGACATCTCCGCCCAAAACGTTATTCCCAGTATTCCCCGCAATCACGTTGTCAAGAGTATTACCAGTACCGTTGATAGCGCCAGTACCCGTTAAGGTGAGATTTTCCAGATTATCGCCCAAAGTCCAACTAACAGAAGACAGGACAGTATCTATACCGCCGTTCGAGTTCTCGACGATCGCATCATTGCTACTATCAACAACATAGATATCGTTACCGGCACCGCCTGCAAGAGAGTCGTTACCGCTACCGCCATCAAGAGTATCGCTGCCATTTCCACCGTCAATACTATCGTTGCCATCTAACCCATTCAGGATATCGTCACCGTCCAATCCTGCGATCGTGTCATTTCCTGCCGTACCGTTAAGAGTGTCATTTCCTGCCGTACCGATAATATTGGTAGAACTCGATGCGGAAGTTACCCCACCGATCAGCAAAGAATAATTCTGCGTGAAACTACTGCCCGTATGACCGATATTAATAGTGTAATTACCGGCAATAGGCGCATCTATCAGCACCTGCTCCGTATTATCACGATGATTGGCCGCAGTGCGTACAGCCGAAGCGGAAGGATTGGCTGGGTCTAGAGTCCAAGGGCGATAGGTAATACCGTTGGGGCCTGTTATCCACAAATCCAGGTCATTTACCAAAACCGACGTTGGGTCGTCCAGATTGTTGTTTTGCAAAGGGCCAGCCGGGTCAGTCCAAACGATCGTCGCCTTGAGAGGGCTACTGCCGTTGGAGTTCACGTTTAGTGTTCTCGCTGTCCCGGTATAGGTTTGTTCAAATAGCAGATCCGTTTGATTTGCGCTTTTGGCATTAGTCAGGAACTTAGCCGCCGCCGCACCGTCTACCACACCCCAACCGTAGGTATAATCTGGCCCCACATTGCCGCTGTCAAAAGCAGTGTGAATCAGCAAGCCTTTCATGGTAGCGCTCTTAGGAGAAGCACCGCCGTAGAGATTTTTGTAATGTTGGTAAAGTAGTGCCGCCGTGCCGGTAACGTTGGGCGTGGCCATCGAAGTGCCGGAGTAGGTGGCATAAGCAGTATCGGAAGTGGCGACGGAGGAGAACAGATTCACGCCGTTACCCACCACATCTGGTCTGACGCGACCGTCATCTGTTGGCCCCCAATTGGAGAAATATGCCATTTTGACGTTGCTGTTGTTGTAGGGGTCGGCAGTGATATCGTCGATCGCACCCACAACAAGAGTATTTTTTGCTACTTGGGCGGGGGTGAGGCTGTCGTAACCGGTACCGCCGTTACCGTCTCCTGGAGGAGCTGCATATTTGGTGGTGGAAACCCGATACCAACCAGGCCCTCCAATGGCATTGGATAGATAGGTTACATAAGTGTTGTTGCCTTTGTAGTTACGATAAACATCATCGCGATCGTTCCCCGCCGCCCAAATACTCAGGAGGTTGGGATTGTTGTACAGCACTTGGTCTAAATCGCGAGCAGTGGTGCTGTATTTACCAAAATTGGGGTCTTCGGTGGCAGAAAGAGAGCGATCGCCAAACCAGGTATCCTCATTTCCCGAACCCCAATTGTATAAATCCCAACCAGACAAACTTCCGTAAGAATGATTGGAGAGGTCGATTTGGGAAGCAGCAGCGTTCATCTCCGCATAATCGTCGTTCCAGTCATAGCTGCGAATATTGACGCGATCGGCCATGCCATGCGCTGAGGGGTTAACGCCAGTAGCACCAATAGTTCCAGCAACGTGGGTGGCGTGATCTTCAAAACTTGAGGCAGAATCGCCAAAGGTGACGCGAGAACCAAACTCTTGGTGTGTGTTGCGAACTCTACCGCCGTCCCAAATTCCTACAGTTACGCCAGTACCGTTCAGGTTTAATCCCAAACCGCCTCCAGACCACAGTTGGTCGGCATTGGTTGTGTCTGCCGCATTCACATTATCTGGCTTGCGGATGCTCAAGCGATCGGGACTTGGCCCAGTAGCCACGAGCTCCAAACCCTCAGCGACTTTGAGAGGTTTGTTCAAAAACCGGAATCCCAAAGCAGACAGGTCAACCGTGGGATTTTGCTGCACCGGAGTTTCGTCGCTAAAGGTTCCCAGAATAGGCGGAACTAAGGTGCTGACTAACTCTTGCGATGTGGTGACGCGACCTTCGTACTGACCAAACAAAAGCCAATGTTGAAATGCACTTTCAAACTCTCCTTTAGTAACTGCATCTGCAACATCGCTATACTGTTCTAAATAAAAATCGCTATTAAAATTTTTGTGCGGGTTTCTACTTTCCTTCGCCCCGAAATAGGCAAAGTGTTCTAATGCAGAATTGACAATACCTGCATCAATAGCGATTTTTACATCTACGTTTTCATTTAAGTAATATTCCGGATCGAACCAAGATGGCTGGTTATTCAAGTCTATAGGTAAAACCATATCTTTTTGGTACTCCTTTGTGTACGGCAATGTGTAGGACGCTAGAACAGTAATTCAATAAGTTTTGATAAGTAAAGCGATTTCACAATCTCGCGTCTGCTTCACATATTTTTATACTTTGAATTCATCTGTCTAATGACAGATTAACTCACACTCTTAGTAATAATCTGTAGTGATTTGTGAAATTAATCTAAAGTTTTCAGCGAAAATTATAATTTTTTGATAATATTAGAAATTTCCGTGATACCAAATCCGGGTAGATTACCAGTTGCTTTATGGTTGATTAGACATCCAAAACAATCTCAAACAGCAGGCAGGATGCCTACCCCACAAGAATTTTTGGAGATGTCTATTAGATATCTCCAAATCTAATGTAGAGATGTTGGATATAAGGTCTGGACAAAAGTTATAGTAGAACACATTTAATTTGGAGATATTTCTATTATTTGTAATTGCTGTTAACAAGCTTTTACAAAAAAACTATTACCTCTAACTAATGCGTCATTAAGTATTCTAATTCTATGTGAGCGGCAACTTGAGCCAATTTACTTAAATCGTTTGGATTTTCTAAATACGGTATTACCCCTAAAACTAATGTATTTGTCAAAGATTGGATTAAATCAATTGGTGCAAGGTCGGTAATTTCTGCATCCGTACAAGGTTGAACGCAATTCAGAACGATACCTTTTAAATTAACTTTTGACTGACGCGCTAGAGCAACATTAGCAACTACTTGCGCTAAACAACCCAATTTTATGGGTACTACCAAAACAGTGGGCAATGCCCAATCCCTAGCTAAATCTGCTACTGTAAGTTCGTATGTTACAGGAGAACCCAAACCTCCCAAAGCTTCTACTAATACAAAATCTCGCTGTTTTCGTAAAATTTCTAAAGCTTGCCAAGGTTTTTTTAAATCAACCCAACTCCCCTCTTTTTCGGCTGCAATAGGAGGTGCTAGAGGGGCTTGAAAGTGAAGTGGTGTAATTTCTTCTAAAGATTGATTGAGCGAAAATAACTGGCTATACAATTCGCGATCGCCTACACCAGTCTGTATGGGTTTAAAAATAGCCAAACTCTCAGCCGATCGGTAAGTTTGCCAATAAGCTGCTAATGCGGCTGTTAAAACAGTTTTTCCGGCGTTTGTATCGGTAGCAGAAATTAAAATGGCGTTCATTGGTAATATGGGAAATTATTAACGGAAGACTAACATAGGACTGATAACTAATAGCTAATTCCGCACGCTAATATCAACAGAGAACTCAGTTTCTTTGCTTGACTTCACATCAATTTGATATTCCCCGCTCTCTTCTACTTTTGCCTCCCATTCTCCCAGTCCAGAAGCATTTTCCACCAGTTCTCCATTGGGAGAGCGAATATCTAATGTAGCTTCTCCCTTTTGAATTCGCGCACTCAATATCTGACCTTCCCTCATATTAACTAGGTAACGCTTAATTATTTTAGGACTGGTTTGGCCGGAAAAAACTTGCGTCCCCGTCGCGTCATTAGGAAAATCGATCGGTTCTGCATCAACAAGCGCTTTTGGAGAAGGGCTCTCACTCGGCGTCGGTGTGTCTGTGGGTGTGTCTGTGGGTGTGTCTGTGGGTGTGTCTGTAGGCGTGTCTGTGGGTGTGTCTGTGGGTGTCGGTGTAGGCGTGTCTGTTGGTGTAGACGTCGGGGTTGGAGTTGGTTCTGGGTTGCTAACCCGCAGGTCTAGATTATACTCACTTTCTGAAACTCCTTTAGCCGTGACAAGTTCGATCGCATAATCTCCATCAAAAGAAAGTGTCCCTTCCCAGCGGGTCACCAGCTTCGATCGCCCATCAACTGGTTCTTCATTTGGGCCCAACACCGTC
The DNA here is from genome assembly GCF_014748295.1 of Planktothrix sp. FACHB-1355. Classification (NCBI taxonomy): domain Bacteria; kingdom Bacillati; phylum Cyanobacteriota; class Cyanophyceae; order Oscillatoriales; family Microcoleaceae; genus Planktothrix; species Planktothrix sp. FACHB-1355. Next base: position 5,195 of record NZ_JACJUP010000379.1, read on the forward strand.
ATCAAAATACCTTTTTCTTTCAGAGAAACTCTTAACTTTTGCCCTTGTTCGCCAGAAATGATGTACTTAACCGTAGCGTTAGCTTTCAGCTTGTCTGAAACAGAAAGAGTGTCATCAGCTACCAGCGTGAGACGCTTGCTGTAAGTAACTGGTTCAGGACTGTTTGTGGGAGAGGGACTTTCTAAATTTGTTGCTAATGGCTTATCGGTATTAGAAAATACCTGTGTTGCAGGTGTCGGCGTCCGCTGAGAAGTTCGCACC
>NZ_JACJUP010000038.1:0-14977 GCF_014748295.1 Planktothrix sp. FACHB-1355
CGTAATACATCAATTGTCGCCAAGACAGGGTGAAGCATTCGGATATATCAATTGTCGATTTTTATCAAAAATAGTCGCCCGAATGCTTCACCCCTACAAACTCGGAAATATTCCTTTTAAATATTGAGCCGATCGCATTTATGCCTTACAATAGGCTATATAGATTGGAACAAATAATGGCAGATATTTTAATTGAAGTTCAGGGACAAGATGCGATCGCAGCTACCGAAGAATTGCTCTCCATCTCTGGAATATCCGGCAGTTACGAGGTGGACAGCGAAGTAGAACGGGAAGGAACCTTAGCCACCATAGCCACTATTATAGGGATTGTCGGAGGTGCGATCGCGATCGCCGAACAGATTCGCAAATGGTATCAAGAATACAAACAAGGAAAATCCGGGAAAACGATCGAGAAAGTGCTAATTGTCGGAAAAAATGGCCAGCGGCTACTTTTGCAGAACGCCACATTAGACGAAATTCAGAAAATTTTAGAAAGTTGAGGGCCAATGTTGTTGGCGAATTAATTACTGTAGGGGCGAAGCATTTGGGCGACAATTTATGAAACCCACTAAAGATACTTGTACCCAAATGCTTCGCCCTCCCCCACAGACAACCTGTATATCAATTTTGCGCCGAGACAGGGCGAAGCATTCGGATTGTTAGATCTTGGTTGAGTTTTATAAATTGTCGCCCGAATGCTTCGCCCCTACAAAGTCTCTATCCTGTAGACGATCGCACTCCAAAATGCCAAAATAAAAAAAATTATACATCTATATATAATGCAAATCCTGCACCTAGACCTAAAACAAGTAGCAGGCGAATATGTAGAACTGCGTTATTTTCTCGATAACCCAAACCAATATCAAAGACGACAACTTCCCCTCACAGAAATCGCTGACTTACTGAACTTAGCCGAACAGGATTATTATGTTCGCCTAGCGGAGGACTACGCCAAAACCGGACAAAAGCTGTATAACTGGTTAGATGGGAGCGATCGCTTTTTCCAAAGACTCCTCAACCAACATCAGCGAGACGGCATAGTTTTAGCCATTGCGACAGCCGAAAACCTCGCCCATTTGCCTTGGGAAGTGCTGCACGATGGAAACAGTTTTTTAGTGCAGAAAATACCCGGAGTTGTTCCGGTACGCTGGTTATCATCCGATGCAGTCAAGAAATTAACCATCGAAGCGACACCGGAAAATCGGGCGTTGAACCTGTTATTTATGGCAACATCGCCATTAAAAGTAGAACCGATACTCGACTTTGAGGCGGAAGAAGGTCGAATTTTGGAGGCGACGGCGCAAGCTAGACAACACTTAAATTTAATAGTAGAAGAAAGCGGTTGTTTGTCCGAGTTGGGTTATTTAATCGATAATTACGGCAAAGGATATTTTGACGTATTCCACCTCACAGGTCATGCTAACCTAACCGATGCCGGGGCGCGTTTTGTTACGGAAACCGAAATTGGCGAAGCTTACTATGCGACGGCGGAAGATATCGCCAAAGAGTTACAATTCCAAATGCCTAAACTAATTTTCCTCTCAGGTTGTCGCACTGGACAAGCGGGGAAAGTTGGCGCAGTACCTTCGATGGCGGAAGAATTGCTGAATTTGGGTGGGAAAGCGGTTTTAGGTTGGGGACAAAAAGTTTTAGATTCAGAAGCGAAGGAAGCAGCAGCAACTTTATATCAAGAGTTAGCGGCGGGAAAGCAAGTTACGGAAGCTGTTGCTTGTACTTACCAAACTTTAATTAAAATCAAAGCGCGAGATTGGCATTTGTTGCGGTTGTATGCAGCAGAGAGTTTACCGGGAAACTTAGTCACGTCTTTGAGAACGAGGGGAAGAAAACTTGCGCCTCCCGCTTCCGTTGCTACGGAGTTTTTAGACACGACGGGAAAGGTAAAAGTCCCGAAACGTGAGAGTTTTGTCGGTCGTCGCCGTCAGTTACAATCTTGTTTGCGGGCGCTAACTCAATCACCCGAAGAAGTGGGAGTATTGATTCATGGGATGGGTGGTTTGGGTAAGAGTAGTTTAGCAGCTAGGTTATCTGACAGATTACCCGATTTTGAGCGAATTGTTTGGGTAGGGCGCATCGATGAACCCAGTTTAGTGAATCGTTTGGCGGAAAAGTTGGTGGAATTTGAAGAATTGCAGAAAGTAGTACAAAAAGAAGATCAGGAATTGCGATTTCGCTTAACGCGGGTGTTTGGGAAATTGGAAGAAAAAGGGGAAAAGCCGTTTTTGCTGGTGTTGGATGATTTTGAGGATAAAAATTTAGAACCGCGTGATCGTGGGTATGTGCTGAAAACGGAAGCGGCGAGAGTTTTAGAAGCGTTAGTTTGGGCGATTCGGGAAACTAACTCGCGTCACCGTTTAATTATTACCAGTCGTTACGATTTTGAATCTACCCAGTTGCGGTATTTTTATAAGCAACCTTTGGATGCACTACAGGGGGCAGATTTAAGAAAAAAGTGCAGTCGCCTCGCTGCTTTTAGTGGGGAAGTTAAGGTAGATGAGGCGTTGCAGTCGCAAGGGAAAAGATTGGCAGATGGAAATCCTCGGTTGTTGGAATGGTTGGATAAGGTACTGGGGAATTCTGGTAAAAGTGGGATGAGTGGCGCTGGTTTAGAACTTCTTTCCATTGAAAATGTATCGGAAATTCTCACCAAAATGGAAGGCAAGCGGATTGACTTGCGGGAACAGGTTTTAGCTAAAGCTTTGCTGGAACTGATGGATGAACCGATGCAGGAAATGTTATCACGGGGACTGGTGTTTGAGTTACCTGTACCAAAAGCGGCGCTAACGGCTGTTTGCGATTCTATCCCGAATTTGTCAGGGCAGATAAATCGGGCTGTTGCTTTGGGATTATTGGAAGTTAGTCCTGATGCGTCGCTACGAGTTCCGCGCATTTTGCCTTTAAAGTTACCGGAAAATGGGGAAAGTTTGAATCGGCTTGCTGCTGAGGTGTTGTATCGTCTTTGGTGGGAGGAGTCGGAAACTTCTACTGAGGAACAACGGCTAGAAATTCATCGGTTGGCGTTGCGAGGAAATGTAGAAAATATTGCTGTTGAAATGGCAGCTACTCTAGCAAGATATTGGAAGAATAGAAGCAGATTTCGAGAAGCTGTACAGTTATGTAAATCAACTTTAGAAATAGCTGAAAACTATCGAATTTTGCATGAGTTAGCTAGATCTCAGCAAGAATTAGGCGAGGTTATTCAAGCAAAAATCTATTATCAGCAAGCCTTAGATAATTGTCTAGCAGAAGACGAAACAGAGAAAGCAGCAATTATTCACAACCTGGGGTATCTCAAAGCCAACACCGGAGACATTGCTGGTGCGATCGCACTTTACGAACAATCTTTAACTATTACTGAAGGTATCGGCGACATCCAAACTAAAGCGGCGACTTTGCACGAACTGGGAAGACTCAAAGCCAACACCGGAGACATTGCTGGTGCGATCGCACTTTACGAACAATCTTTAACTATTACTGAAAGTATCGGCGACATCCAAACTAAAGCGATGACATTACAATGGTTAGGATGGTTAGCTGCTACCGAACAAGGAGACTTTGAAACAGGATTAAATTACTTACAGCAATCTCTAGAAATATTGCAGCATATCCAATCTCCCGGATCTGAAACAGTGAGGGAAATCATTGCCAGAGTTCAACAGTTAGCAGACAGTAAATGATACTAAATCCCTCTTTATCCTCTTCGTTTTCTTCTTCGCGTCCTTCACGTCTTCGTGGTTCAATTAAAGTTATTTTTAACCACAGATGAACACAGATGAACACAGATGGGGTTTTTGGTTGGTATCAGACATTTGGCTTTTTTCAACGCAGATGAAAGCAGATAAACGCGGATGAACGCAGATGGGGTTTTTGGTTGGTATCATCAGTCAAATTATGGCTCCACCTCTCCACACAATCTTAGAATATCATTAATAATCTTGTCATTTAACCACATTCCTTGACTTTGAAGCATCGCAATAATCGGTGCAACAGAATCCAGATAACCTCTTTGTTTTGCTTTGACTAAAATGCCAAGTGTGCCAGTATATTTCAACTTATATAAATCGGCGATTCGACGAGCTAATTTATCATCAAAAATCAATAAAGGATCGGAAATTTCCAACCCAAGCGCCAATACTTCTGCTTCACCTTGTCCTAAATCAATTACAGCAGGTATAAGAGCAATTGACGCAACTGGGCGAACCTCAATCCATTCGAAAGAATTGATTTCAGGAACATTTACTCCTAACAACTTTCCAGCTTCTAACTCTTGCGGTACAGCAGTAGGAACTGTAACTTTACCGTACAATTGTTGAAGTAATTGTAATTGTCCTACTTGATGAAGATACAACAATGGCGATGTGTTAACAATGACTGTAGTTTCAGGCATTTTGCACATCTCGCTCTAATTCTTCCGTTGTTAAAGAAAACGGCGATACCTGATATTTTCCTAGTAAAAGCAGAAATTGTACTCGCGGCATTCCTGCTAACTGTGCAGCACGTCCCGATGATAATTTACCCAATTCAAATAGTTTAACAGCCGCTAATATTTGCATTTCTCTAGCAATCGTTGCGGGTGTTTCTTTCAGGCTAATTAATACTTCTTCGGGAATTTCGAGTTGAACTGTACTCATAGTTAATTCTAGAGTTGTATATATTAACATTGTAGCTTAAAAAAGTATTCGTATTATATAGTAAGGGCGGGTTTTGTTAAGAGATTGTTTATTTGACACAAGGTTTATCTGCTAAACCCGCCCCTACAATCAGATCGCTTTTTCATTTTCTGCATCTTCAAAGACTACATCTTCATACAAAAGTTCGATTCCACACCGAAAATCCACGCTACTTAAATAAATTTCCTCTCCTTCTGCATAAGTAGAAAGTTCCCAACTTCCTTTTTCATTCAGTCGAAAACATTCTACCATCATTTCTTCCGCACTTATTAAAACGTATTCTCTCAGAGTGGAAATACGACGATATTGTTGGAATTTTTTACCGCGATCGAAACTTTCCGTACTTGGCGAAAGTACCTCCACAATTAAACAAGGATAATAAATTGCTTTAATAGCTCGTTTATCCCTTTCATCGCAAGTTACCACTACATCATGATAGTGAAAAGAACCATTTTCAGATACACCCAATTTAGCACCTATCATAAATACTCTACACCCTTTACCTCTGGTATGCGAGTTGAGGGCTGAAGCTAAATTAATGATAATCGAATTATGCCCAAGCGCCTCCTTACTCCTCGCAAAAACTTCGCCGTTAATATATTCGTATTTAATTGGTTGTTGTTCTTCCCAGTCGAGATATTCCTGGGGAGTCATAAATTTGCGATCGGGATTGACTACCATAGTAAAACTCCTGCTTTAGTTGGGTAAATTTTAAATGCGATCGGCTATTTATATCAATTAAACAATGTTCTAAAGTTTTGATGTTTTATTATAGCAAATTGCCGATATTTTGGCTATGATTAGAAGCAGTAATTAATAGTGCGATCGACTTAATTAGAGGTTGAGAATGATTCAGGAATATATTCAGAAAGCGATGGAAACGGCACACTACGAAATGCTTGAAGAAGGTGAAGGCTTTTATGGCGAAATTCCTGGTGCAACTGGTGTATGGGCAACAGGTAGTACGTTGGAAAGCTGTCGCAAGGAACTATTAGAAGTGCTGGAGGAATGGATACTGATTGGGATTGCTATGGGTCATCAATTGCCGGAATTCGACGGCATAACCTTAAAAGTCGAATCTGTTGCCTAATGCCCAAATTTTTCCGTTTATTTTTTGGTAATTGTATAAGGTTACGCTAATTTGAGGGTATTAAATAATGCCACCTTTTGGCCCGATCTCCCGCCGCGACTTGATTGCAGCTTTGCGTGCTGCTGGCTTTGAAGGCCCATTTTCAGGGAAAAAACACCAATTTATGCTCAGGGATGGTCTCCGAGTTCGTATTCCCAACCCACATCAAGGAGATATTAGAGAGAGTTTGCTAGGAAGAATTTTGAAACAAGCAGGAATTTCACAAGATGAATGGCAAAATTTATAGAGGAATAAAGCTAAAGATAATTACCAACTAAATATGGACTGCACTACCCCATTAAGAGGGTAACAAGGTGACTTTATCGAAAAGCTTAAATTTCCGCATTTGTTGGGTTGTGAAAAGGAAGGTGAAGGTATGTAGTTGCGCTTTAGCGCTAAAGCGCAACTACGTACCTAATAATTAACTATTCCACCGTTACCGACTTCGCCAAATTGCGAGGTTGATCCACATCTAAACCGCGACGTGCTGCAATATGATAAGCCAATAATTGCAGAGGAATTACCGTCACAATTGGAGAGAGAATTTCATCTACCATCGCTACCGGTAAAAGGCGATCGAATATTTCTGCTGCTTCTCCCTCATCCTTCGGCGTTACCCCAATTAACTGGGAATCGCGGGCTTTGGCTTCCTGGGCGTTGGAGAGAACTTTCTCGTAATTAACGCCACCGGGCATAGCAATAGCCACCACAGGTACTTTAGCATCTAATAATGCGATCGGCCCGTGTTTCATTTCCCCAGCCGGATAACCTTCCGCATGAATATAACTGATTTCCTTCAGTTTCAGCGCCCCCTCCAAAGCAATTGGGTAATTAATTCCCCGACCGATAAAGATAAAATCTTGAGTATCCACAAAACCGTGGGCTAACTCTTCGATATACCTCTCCTGAACCTCTAAAATCATTTCAATTTCCGCAGGAAGCAAGCGCAAACCCTCCAGAATTTTCTCTAGAGAATCAGCAGACAAAGTTTGGCGGCGATAAGCCAAATCTATTGCCAAACAGTAAAACGCCACTAACTGTGCAATAAATGTTTTAGTTGCCGCCACGCCAATCTCAATCCCCGCGTGAGTATCGATGAGGTGAGATACTAACAAACCGAGAGAACTTTCAGGGCGGTTAGTAATCCCCAACAGTCGCGGTTTAAATTGCGGCGGCTGATTCATGCGACGCTCTTTTTCCATTGCCAAAGCAGCTAGAGTATCTGCTGTTTCCCCTGATTGGGTAACCCCAATCGTCAGGGTATTTGGCATTAGCGGTGGCGGTGCGTAGCGAAACTCAGAAGCGTACTGTACTGTGGTGGGAATTCCCGCTAGTTGTTCCAGCAAATATTTACCAACTAAACTAGCGTGCCAACTTGTTCCGCAAGCCACAATTTGAATTTGCTCTAAGTCTGTATAAAGTTCCGCAGGCAGAGACAAGTTAACTGGCGGCTTACCATTAGAAGAATGCCAATCGCTGTTTAAATATGCTTCCAAACAAGTCCGCACTACTCCCGGCTGTTCGTAGATTTCTTTGAGCATGAAGTGACGGAAACCCTGTTTTTCGACTAGGATGGGGTTCCAGTTGAGCGTGCGGGGAGTTTTTCTGAGCCTGTCCCCTGCAAAATTGTAAACCTCAACTCCCAGGGGCGTCAGGCGAGCGAGTTCGCCATTTTCCAGTGTCAGCACCGTGCGAGTATAGGGTACGATCGCCGGTGTATCCGAAGCGCAGAAAAACTCTCCCGATCCGAAACCGATCGCCAAAGGAGCCTGCTGTCGGGCTACGATCAACTCATCGGGATAATCTGCACCGATAACTGCGATCGCAAAAGCCCCCTCCAGTTTATTCACAGCTTGTCGCACCGCCTCCACTAACCGAGACGGAGAGTGGGCGGGAGTGGCAGTCGCAGATTGGGCTAAAAATTCCGCAATTAAGTGGGGAATTACCTCTGTATCCGTATCCGAACGGAATTTGTGTCCTCTGCTTTTGAGTTCTTCGCGCAACTCCCGATAATTTTCAATAATGCCATTTTGCACCACCGCCACTCGCATGGCAGTATCCATATGAGGATGTGCATTATACTCTTCTGGCTTGCCGTGGGTAGCCCAGCGTGTGTGTCCGATGCCAATTTGGGCTGGGTTTTCATTACCTGCTAGTTTTTCCCGCAAGTTCTGAAGCTTCCCCTTCGCCCGCACGCAATGAACATCACCCTCCCAAACTGTGGCAATGCCAGCAGAATCATACCCCCGGTATTCCAGTTTTTCTAATCCTGCCAATAAAATTTCGCTAGCTGCTTGGGTACCTATATAGCCAACGATTCCGCACATTTAGCCGCAACTCCTATACTTCGATCGCGATCGTCTCATAAGACGTACTTGCTCAAAGCTACTGAGCTATCCGGATAACGTCAAGCCTGAATGAGGGACGAGCGGGGGAGTGGGAGCGTAGGGGAGCAGGGGAGCGGGGGAGCCACAGAAAATGTACATAATGGTTCCGCCTTTCCCCCTTTTCGCCACACCCTCACTCCTCCGGATATCCTAGCCCCTATCGGCTGCATAAGGGGCAAATTAGCCAAACACCTAGTCAAGAGCGAAAACAGGCCATAAAAATCGCACAATCTCCACTCAACACTAGGCATTTAGCAGTCAGTACCAAAGAAGTTGTCTAGTATGCTAAGCCCATACTGCGAGTCGTTTCAGCCCCCAGGTAAACCCGAATGCTGAGAAAGTCAGTAGGACAAGCAGTTTCGCACCGCTTGCAGCCTACGCAGTCTTCTGTACGGGGAGATGAGGCAATCTGGGCGGCTTTGCAGCCATCCCAGGGAACCATCTCCAGTACGTCAGTTGGGCAAGCCCGGACGCATTGAGTGCAGCCAATGCAGGTATCGTAGATTTTTACGGAATGAGACATGGAATAAAGACTCCAAATGAAGGCTCAACAACTGCAAGTATCTGCTTTGGGCAGATTTGAACGATAAGCTTCTCAGGATCGAGACTTAGTTTACCGCAGGGCTTTCAGCCACTTGTGCAAAAGTCAGCAAAACTTTAAAGAACGTAATACACGCTCATGACCCAGCGGGGGAGCGGGGGAGCTAAAAGTCAAAAGAAAGGGGTTAGGGGTTAGGGGCTAGGGATTAGGGAGACGGAAGAGGGAGAGGGAGACGGAAGAGGGAGAGAGAAGAGAGAAGAGGAGGAATTTTTGAATGATTGACTTTCCCTAACCCCTAATGCCTAGCCCCTAATGCCTAGCCCCTAACCCCTAACCCCTCTCCCTCTGCTTGCCTGAGATTTTTACGAAAACTTAAAAATTACTTGCTGTTGCGATCGCTTACTCTTAATCATTTTGAGGTTATGCTGCATCCAGCCAGAACTATACGCCGAAATTGAAAATAGTAAGTTTGGCTGGACATAAAATCCTCATACTTTTGGTATCTATCTTAGGGTAGATATAATCGATAATCGTGTTAATCTATACTAGCTTTCTTGTGAAAATTACTGGCACAAATATACCGCTAGAAATGGCTGGTATACTTCCCATTTTCATCTAAAAAACGATCGCAAAGTCAAAAAAAATAATTTTTTGGAAGTGGGAACCCAGTCTTTTAAAACACCGTCAATTCGGGGTAACGTATCTACCCTTCTGTACTCAACAGAAGCACAGAAGATAAAACGTTGTCAAAATTTATTTGCGGGAGAGAGATTGTATGTCGTTAAGTGTGAAAGACGTTTTTGACGAAGGTTACTACAGCAAAAAGTATAAGAAGGAGATCGACAAGGCCAAGAAAGAAGGGAAAGTCAAGGATGCCAAAGAACACTACGAGAAAATTGGCAAGAAGGAGGACTTTAACCCCTGCGAAGCGATTGATGTTGTCAAATACCGGGAACAGAATAAAGATGTTGACGATGCGATTAAAGCAGGTGAATTTGGCGAAGCCACAGCGATCGATCACATTCTGAAGATCGGCGACAAAGAGGGGCGCGGGCTCGGTACCGATTACTTCAATGTCAAAGGATATGCGGAAGCTAATCCGGATGTAAAGGATGCCGCCTCTAAAGGTGAAGTCGGTTACTTGGAACACGCCATTAAATATGGAGAAAAAGACGGTCGCAGTGTCGGCGCTGGATTTGACGCCAAGTTTTATGGTAAGAAAGACGATGTTAAGAAAGCGATCGAGAAAGGAGACGTCTCCAGCTCCTTCCAGTACTACATTACAAAAGGTGCGTCCGCAGGCGAAATCCCCAACGCCTACTTCGATCGAGAAGAGTACCTAAAGCAGAATAAAGATGTCGCCGACGAAGTTACAAAAGGGACTATTACAAATGTGTTCCAGCATTGGAATGCCTATGGAACCAAAGAGAATCGTGCCTTTAACCCCCTGATCGATGTCAATCTGTACCTACAAGAAAATAAAGATGTCGGTGACGCTGTTAAGAGTGGCGAATTCACCGTCTACCAACACTTAGTTACCTTTGGGTTAAAAGAAGAGCGTACTATCAGTAAGAAGTTCGACTTCAAACTTTACAAGGAACTGAATGAAGGCGTACAAGATTCCCTCGACAAGGGTAAATATACTAACGCCTTCGAGGAATACCTTTTGGAAGGTAAAGATAAAGGTTACATCGCATCTCCTGACTTTGATGGTGCTACCGACAAAGAAGGTTTGCTCAAAATTGCCTTGGAAGGAAGCGGTACAGGTAGTGGCAACAAGCAAATCATCATCGCTACCGATGACGAAGATGTTTTGCTCGAAGTTGAGGAAGGCAAAGGTGCCGGCGTCCTCATCGGTGGCAAGGGCGACAACCTGATGATTGGTGGAAAAGAAGATGACGTACTCATCGCAGGTGAAGGGAGCGCTTACCTAATTGGTGAGGCAGGTAACGATGTTCTCTACGGTGGCTCTGCCGATGCTTATCTCTTCGGTGGCGATGGCAATGACGTATTGATCGGCGGTAGCAAGAGTACTGTCCTTTATGCCGGTACTGGTAAAGATACCCTCGTGGGCGGCACTGGCAAAGACACTTTTGCGATCACTAACAGCCCGAAAGATACCAAGAGCAGCAGCGACACCATGTCCGGTGGTAACGGCACCGATACTATGTCCGGTGGTAACGGCACCGATACTATGTCCGGTGGTAACGGCACCGATACTATGTCCGGTGGTAACGGCACCGATACCATGTCCGGTGGTGGCAGCACCGATACCTTAACTGGTGGTAACTACACCATCTACAACTTCGATGCAGAAAAAGACAAGTTATGTGTAGCTGACTTTGGCTATGGGGATGCAGAAGAGGTGTTGGACGACATCCTCAAGAGCGGTCAATCCAGCAGCGGTACTTACTTCACCGTCTTTGAGTTCAGCAAGGAATACAAAATCACCCTGTTCAGTAATGGCGAGCTGACTGCGGACAACATCACAGTCGGTACGAACGGGCTACCTTCTACTAAGCTCAGTTCTAAGATCGAAACTGGGGACTATGAAGCGATCGCTAAGATTAAGGGTCTGCCTCCCGGACTCGCTATGCAGATCGATAAGGGAATGAAGTCTCTCGATGAGCTTCCTCCTCCTTTTAGCGGCAGTGGAAGTGATGTCGTCGGTGGCGGCGGCACCAATCCGATGATGGGTGGTGGAATGATGGCTGCAATGATGTAAGACTTGCTCAAAGTCTTCAGGGTTATCCCCTGATGCCAAGAATCAGGGGATTTCTACAAGCAGGATCGGAAAATTTAGGCGATAGGTCATTCATCCCTCTTTTGCGATCGCACTTTTACCGAAAATTGGTGCGATCGCTTTTTGTTTTCGAGGTTAATATTTGTAAACAGCTTCGCTTGTTAAACCCAACAGTTCATGCTTACCCGAATCAAAAACATCGCCACCAAACTAGCACCGCGTCTGATTGAAATTCGCCGCCATATCCACTCTCACCCAGAATTAAGCGGTCAAGAGTACCAAACAGCTGCTTATGTGGCGGGAGTTTTGTCTTCCTGCGGTCTCCACGTTAAAGAAGCAGTTGGCAAAACCGGAGTCATCGGCGAACTTGAGGGTAAAAAGGAGGATGCTGGACTGCTGGCAATTCGGACGGATATGGACGCCCTACCCATTCAGGAACGCACTACCCTCGATTACGCCTCTCGCGAAGCGGGAGTTATGCACGCCTGCGGTCACGATGTTCACACTACAGTCGGTTTGGGAACGGCAATGGTTCTCGCGGAACTGGGAGAAGAGTTTGCGGGTAATGTTCGCTTCCTGTTTCAACCGGCAGAAGAAATTGCCCAAGGTGCTAACTGGATGGTGCAAGATGGGGTGATGGATAAGGTACGCGGCATTTTTGGCGTTCACGTTTTCCCGACGATTCCGGGGGGGTCGGTAGGCATCCGGTACGGTGCTTTAACAGCAGCGGCAGACGATCTGGAAATTATTATTATTGGTGAATCGGGTCACGGCGCTAGACCTCACGAAGCGATCGATGCTATTTGGATCGCTGCACAAGTAATTACTACTCTCCAACAAGCGATTAGCCGCACGCAAAATCCCTTGCGCCCGGTAGTGCTAACTATTGGTAAAATTTCTGGCGGACGTGCGCCGAATGTGATTGCCGATCGAGTGAAGTTGCTGGGAACTGTGCGATCGCTGCACCCAGAAACCCGTCAAGCCTTACCTGGCTGGATCGAACAAATTGTCGCCAATGTCTGTCAGGCTTACGGTGCTAGCTATGAATTAAACTACAGGCAGGGCGTGCCGGGTGTGCAAAACGATCCTCTCCTGAATCAGATGTTGGAAACGGCGGCAAGGGAAGCTTGGGGAAGCGATCGCGTCATTATTTTACCCGAACCTTCATTAGGCGCGGAAGACTTTTCTCGTTATCTCGAATACGTTCCCGGTGCGATGTTTCGTCTCGGTGTCGGCTTGAAAGACAAACAAAATTACCCCCTACACCATCCTCAGTTTGAGGTGGATGAATCTGCGATCGTTACCGGTGTTGTCACTCTCGCCTATGCTGCCTGCAAATACTGGCAGGATAATTAATTACTCCCTGACCGCGCAAAGAATATGTATGCTTTGGGGGGAGTGGGGGAGCGGGAGAGTGGGGGAGAAAAGAACAACAGGTAACTTGCGATCGATCGTCTTACGGCGGTCAGGGAGTAAAAATTAAAAATGAACGCCCAATTATGTTTAATTTTTAATTAAACTTTTTCAATAGTGATATTACCAGGGTTAAATTTATATTGGTTTTTTGGATTTACCTCTCTGAAGATATACCCAACGAGAAGGAATCAAGCCAAATTGCTCTAATTCCTCAGAGGGATGCAGCGCATCCTTGCTTTTATTTAAGGTACTGGTAATGCAAAAATGGAGAAATATTCGATCGTATGGCATCACCTACACCACTTCTCGGTACGGATTTGATCGACTGTGCTAAAGCCAATGCAAAGCAGGGAATTGAAACCGCTACTCATCTGTGTGGCTATGGAAAAGATGTGAATACTTTTCAGAAAAAACTACAGCAAGCTTGTGAGGATATAGGGGTAGAAATTCACGAATTGAGTGATTTGATTACAGATCGACAAACAGTAAAAGAAAAAGGGGGAATTGAAATCGCACCTGAAACGCCAACAGAGCTTTAATAGGAAATTCCCTTCATCCATATGCCCGTTATGCTAAGGCCAGAATGGGCAGCGAGAACAACCTTGTATTTTCTGGATTGGTGTAATTATTCACCGTAGGGCAGTCAGCCGTCAGCTAATGCGACCGAGAGCGCCTAAGTTTCCGTAGCCTTTGTTAAACTGCTTCGAGTCAATTCCTCCCAAAGCTCTGGGCTGATACCTGACAGCTGAATGCTTACGGATTGGTTGAGCTTTTGCGGAAATTAAGCTAGGTTAAAGTAATCCCTGTCTCGATATGGCTCTGAAAACCCCAACAAGCAAATGGAAACTACTGATTGGCAGAATATAATAGCGGTCACTCTGGCGATCGTCATTGTCCTGGGCGCATTTTTGATGATGTTCACAAACGTTTGGACTCCCAAAAAAAAGAAATAAAGTCTACCTCGATCTCTCGTGTCCTATCCAATTTATTTATATGATTGATTTGAATACCTTATCTGAGTTTTCACGCGCCCACTGCGTTGCTATTTGTGCGTTTTTGGTTCCTGCAAACTTGGTTTTGACTTTGCAGACACTGATTCTGGCAGTACTCGATCGCCCGCAAGTGCAGATAGCTGGAGCTGCTGTAATTGCCTGGATTCCTGCTTTATTGATGATACTGCACGTATTTACCTGGTGGGCGATCGGGGTGGTCATGGCCCCTACCTACATCCTGCTGTGTCTGGGAAGTATTTGTCTGGTCATCAATATCTGGACGATCGCCCGTCCCAAAAGCATCAGTCGATGGTTCGGTATAATGCGATCGAAAGCTGCGATCGGCTTTGGATTCGAGAAATAAGATGAGCAAGGGGACGCCCCCCTGTTCTCGCAATAACCGCGCTATGTGCTGAAAATGACCCATCTGCACCAAATTTACTTTCAGTAAATCTTTTACTTGTGATCTGAATCACTTATATTTGTTAGATCCAGTCACGTTATCCACAGTAAATACATCACTAAATTTTTATATTATTATCACATTTACATTAACTCATTTATCACTGAGAGCCCCCAATCAATACCGGATATTATATAGTGTTCAGTTCAGGCGAATGCTATGGGTTCTCTACTTAAAATTATAGGCGTATTTAGTTTAATTGTGGGAGTTCAATTTGTATATGTCGAATCCAGCTTAGCAACGATAAGCTCCGGCAAAGCGATGCAGCTAGAGAATTACGAGCCTCCCAATCAAGGTAGCCCCGACTCCAGCCAAGGTGCGGGAACGCGCTAAAGAGTAATTATAAATCAATAATTATTATTTGTTCCCGTTCGTTTATGATTAGCTACTGGTATATTATCCTCGTCTCAAATATTTAAATAAATCGCTACAGCATCGCCAATTTATAAATTGATATTCAACTGATTTCGCAGCGTTGACAGGGGCGTTTCCCATAAAGTATTCCACTGAATGCCAAATAAAGGTTGCGCTTGTTGTCCTAGCAACCAACCCTTGACCGAAAAGCGAGACGCAAGCCCCTGGCTTTAGACATGGGGATAAGTCGATAAGCGACTTTAG
>NZ_JACJUP010000380.1:0-5446 GCF_014748295.1 Planktothrix sp. FACHB-1355
AATTAGCAGCACCAGATTTGTCCGTTACTACAGCGGCAGCCCCTGCTTGTAGGTACAGCTTCGGTTCGGCGATCGCATCGCTACCCCCGACTATTACTGGCTTCGTGCCACTGGCTAGATGACGAATCACCATTAACGCGATCGTGCGGTTTTGCGTAAAGTTATTCGTTACACCCCAAGCGTCAAAGGATTCTGGGTCAAGCGAGGATATTCTTGTTCCTGAATACCTTTTGGAGAGGGGTATGCCTCTCCAAGTCACCTCTCCGTATTCTTCTTCGTAGTCATCTGCTCTCAGGTCAACCAATTGGGCATCGAAGCCGCCCGCTCGCAGGTTAGCCAGCAAAATCTGTTTGCTGCTAAGAACTATCTTTTTGCCGGATGGATTCCAATTTTTTCCCTCTGGGTCAATCAGCTTCAGCACTGGTAATTCTACCAATCCAATTCTGGGAGCCTTTTCGGTTGCCATTGACATCAAATTCTGCATTTTGTCAATCCTCTACACCTATATATATGGTTAAAGTAGAGATCTGCGCTACAGTGTGTTTTTTGGTTGAGGTTTTCCTTACTTGCTCTCAAGAGAGACCAAATTCTTGACCCAAAACCCGTCTCCTGCGCGTTTGAGGCGAAATTGCCAATCGGCAACTTCCTCATAACTCATATACTGAGTATCGGCACAAGCCATTCCCATCGTTCCAAATATGGTCGGATCTTCAAACCGTAAAAGACCCGAATTACGAATGTTTTGCCCTTGAGGAGTTCCGGGTATGGGAGCTATCGAACTGGTTAATATCCAAAAACTGAGTGCCGGATTAATTGTTTTGAGTTCTTGGCAAAGTTCCGTAAGCGCTTCCTCAAGGCGCAGCATAGTTTCATTACTGTCGTCTGGCAGCCCCAGCACCAATCCGTAAACAATTTTCGGTACGCCTGCACGCACGATCGCTCGCATCATCTCGCGGTGCTGTTGCCAGGGTAACAGTTTGGCATAACCTTCCCGGCCAAAAACTGGACGTTCTGCTGGAATGAAGGCATAATAGCAGCCTGCTTTGCCATCCCATCCCCAGAGGGCTTCTACCAATTCGCGATCGGGAATCAAATCTTCGCTGGTGCGTTCGTAACCGCGTCCAAGGGTGGCTTTCTTCAATTCCAAACCGTTACCCCAGATGATTGGGAGTTCCATTTCTCGGACTCCTTTCATGATGTCGAGTACTTCTTGCCTTCCCTCTTTAAACAGTACGCGCCCCAGGAATTGATCCGAGTGACAGATCACCGATTTCGCACCTGCCTCTTTCTGAAGCTCGAACCATTTCAGCGCTCTGGAAGGCGACATTCTTCTGTAGCCTGTGCCGTAGGTTGGGGTTTGGCAAAAGTCACATTTGCGATCGCATCCCAAATCGGGAAATACCGAACCTATTGGCAATAACCAACTGTCTTCCTGCGACCAGAATTCCAGCCCAAAGCACTGCTTAACTACCTCCAATGACGGTAGGGGCCAATCTTCCGGGCTCATCGGTGGCAATCGCAGAGGATAGCGGGTGCCATCTGATAAAATTACCCCAGACAGAGGTTCCCGCATCGGTTGTTTCAGTACGTAGTCAAAAATTGGCCAGTTTGCTGCACCGGATTTGTCTATTACTACGGCAGTTGCACCTGCTTCCAGATAAACTTGAGGTTCGGCGATCGGATCGGAACCTCCCACTACTACTGGCTTGCCACCGCGAACTAAATGGCGGATCGTTTTGAAGGCTAGTTCGCGGTACTGCATATAGTTATTGGTGATCCCCCAAGCGTCGTAGGCTTGCGGATCTAGCGAAGTAATGTTGGTACCCAGATACCTTTTAGACAGATTAATGCCTTTCCAAGTTACGCTCCCATATTCTTCTTCATAATCGCCTGCTCGAAGATTCACCAGTTGAGCATCGAACCCGCCTGCTTGCAAGTGAGCCAGCAAAACTTGCTTGGAAAGCAGAGGTTCGTATTGTTCGCTGAGATTTCTGTTTATGCCATTGGGGTCTACCAGCTTCAGTACCGGTAATTCCACCAATCCGATGCGAGGAGCTTTCTTTTTCGTTGCTAAAGAGATTACGCTTTGCATATTATGTTAATCTTGTGTTTTGGTTTTGCAGTTTTATGCCATTACCTCAACGAGCGTTTCTCGATCGAATCTTTCGAGATGCCATTCAGTTATTTCTTCTCCGGGTACAAGAATGGCAATTCCTGGCGGAATTTTCTTTAAGCTGCTACAGCTAACCATTCCTTTTGCTTCTCCCAATTTAATTTTTTTTTTTTCGGCAAAAAAAGCCTCCCTTGGGAGAACGCGCATGATAGGTTGGCGGGTAAAAGATTTTTCATCTTTTACATTTCTTTGTTCTCGTTGCTGTAAAATTATTAAATATATTTCTTCTAAAACCCTTGCTACGTAAAAGAAGTCTTTTTCCCTATGCTGGAAGGAAAAAATTAACAAAACTCCCCGTTCGTTAGAGTATTCGCTATCAACACCGCGTTCGACTAGCAGTTCTGCTATTTCATCTCCAGTGGCATAGTCGCTGCATAGAAATATTTTCAAAGGATCGCAAACATTGGCATCATAAGTTAAAACATTGCTAAAGCTATTGAGTAAATTCCTCAATTGATTGCATTGGACCGACGCATTAACAAACAGCGACTTTCCTCGTAAATCAAACGCTGATTGAATAGCGTCTTCAATACTTAATATCAGCAGATTACTGCGCGTAGTATTTTCAAACAATGCTAAACCTGCCATCACTTGTTCCTGGGTAATCCTTGAATTCTTAGGTATATGCAGCAAAGCTGTTTGTACTAAGCTTCCTACATATTTATGGAGACTGTGAATGACAATATCTCCACCTTCTTCAATCGCTGATTTTAAATTCTCTTCCATGAAAGGAAAATGACTGCCATGAGCTTCGTCGATAATCAAGTCTATGTTTCTATCTCGGCAGTACCGTGCGATAGATTGTATGTCTGCTAGCGTACCCTCATAACTTGGATGAGTTAAGAAAACGGCATCAACTTCCTGACCCTCTGTTTCCAGTGCAGAAATTACTTCTTCAGCAGTTGGCATCAGTAACTTTGATGGAATAAAAAATAGCTCCAAGCCAGTAAGCACAATTCCATGAATCACAGCGATGTGGCTATTCAATCCAATGGCAATTTTCCGATGCTTCATCCCCAGTAATGCAATCGCAGCCAAAACTCCTTGGGTCGCGCCCCCAGTTAAAAAGAAAGTGTGTTTGGTATTGTACAACTCAGAAAAATACTTTTCGACCTCAATAAGTTTGCTGCGGGTGACGAAGGGTACATCATACTCATAGATGCGATCCGTGAGATATTTAAATTGTCCAGATACTCCCTGATGGGCTGGTGTATACAACCGCACTTTAATGTCGGAAGCATGAGATTCTACAATGTTATAGGCAGAGGGTTTAGTATTCATAGAAGTTGCTGTTATCTAAAAAGAGTGGTTTGATAGGAGCTAAAGGGCGTGTGGTTGTTTCGGGAACGATTCCATGACGCAAAGCAAGCAACAACCCTGCTGCTTCTGTATAGCTGTTCGCGTAATAGATTTTTCTTTCCTTCTCGTTAATTTGGAGCAGGGCTGGTGTAATTTTACATTGAGTAGGATTACCGCGAACTAGAATTACCGGAATGTTTTGATCTAAACTAGCTAAAAACGGAATGTTACCAACTGTTGTTTCTGGCATAACAACTGCGGATATGTTTTCCACAGAAATCCTTTGGCTTCCTTCTGGCAAAGGAGTATCTATTCTCACCGGACGCGGCGAATTAATTAATCCTTTTAAGGGCGAACAAACATAGGCACTAGAAATCAATTCTGCTCCATCGCGAACATCTCCGAGCGTGCCAAACATACTATGCTTCCATTCCATTAACAATGGGGCATGAGCGGCGGTAAAAGGATAAAAATTGGTCGTCATATGGGTCAGAATTGCTTCTGCGCCTCCCCAAGGATTGGGAATTGCATCTCCTCGATAATATTGCTGTCTGATTGCATCATCAACTGACAGGGTGGTGACAACGCCCACTGCGCTAGTTTCGGTTGTCTCAATAATATCCAGCGCCCGCATCAGTTCATCAATACCGCTAAATTTGCCAGAGGCATGACCGTAGGAAGAATAAGTACATTCCGTTTCTATTCTTCCGCCACTAATAATTACTGGATCGATATTAATTCCTCCCACCGATCGCAAAGCGTTCAAAGCATTTAGTACGTTGTTGATGATGAGTTCATTTTCATGCTTTTCTATAATTACGCCTATATTTTTACGTTTTTCTGGCAACAGCCCAATATGTCCTAACAACAAGTGACAGATTAAGTTACCTTCCAGGTAGAGAACATTATCATTTGCATAGTAAAGGTCAGAAGCAGTAACTGCATTCGGGTTGGTAATTAAGTAGTCGCAGGCTGTAGATAACAGATTAGTACTAGGAGTTGCATCTCCTGCAAATCCGCCAATTTCAGCCCGGACTCCTGTGGGAATAATACTGACAGCAACAA
The DNA here is from genome assembly GCF_014748295.1 of Planktothrix sp. FACHB-1355. Classification (NCBI taxonomy): domain Bacteria; kingdom Bacillati; phylum Cyanobacteriota; class Cyanophyceae; order Oscillatoriales; family Microcoleaceae; genus Planktothrix; species Planktothrix sp. FACHB-1355. Next base: position 4,538 of record NZ_JACJUP010000380.1, read on the forward strand.
AAGGTTTTGGAGAAGAAGCTTGACGAATGTTTATATCCAACAAAGAAGGCCAGACGGGGGGCTTTTTTGTTTGAATAAAGCTACATTCAAACGTTAATTCATCCTCTTGAACAGAAGTTAAAACAATTCTTATAGGTATGCCCGGTAATGACATATCTTCAATTTGACGAGCAATTTGACACCATGTACGCCGATCCGAAGGGCATTTTACTTGAAAATCTTTTGTAAAGACTATTGACACAAATTTCCTCCCGTGGTATTAACTATAGTCTTCATATTTGGGTTAAAATGCTTGGTTTTTGGCATTGTATACGGAAGATACCCGTTTTTACAATTATTTTGATAATTTATTTACTGAAGTTAAGACTCTTTGTCTCCATAGGAATTTCCGTGTCAAAAAAAACAGGTTGCTTATTCTCAAGAAGACCTGGTTTACTGAAAATATGAATTTGCCCTCATCATACCAAACCCACTTCAAACCCACATTCCGCACCCTCAACTGTCACACATCAACAAAAAGGTGATGAAATAGTACAGATGAACTAAGATGGAGGCAAAGTAAAGAGGCTTAATGATAATAAGTAGCATTAAGCCAAAGAAGTGAGTAGACAAAGAAAGTTTTGGGTTCGAGACAAAAAAATAGGGAAGAATACAAAGAAAAAGTTAAAAAAAATTAATTTATTACCACAAAAGAAGTGGGAAAATAGCCACAGCAGTTGTCGAGCATTCGGTTGTAAAAACAAAAATCCAAAGAAAAAACAAAAGCTTCTTTTCTTGTTTGAAAAGAGGCTCTTGCTATCATATTTACCCTGGCACCGAGCTATTTTCCCAGGCAGTGACCCACCAAGTATCTTCGCCGCAGCAGCGTTTCACCTCCGAGTTCGGGATGGAGTCGGTGTGGTTCCACCG
>NZ_JACJUP010000381.1:0-5445 GCF_014748295.1 Planktothrix sp. FACHB-1355
TTCAAAACTCGCTATATATTACAGGGTATAACTAATTAGAAACCGGGTTTCTAAAACATTAGAGAAACCCGGTTTTTCAGTAATTTTTCTACTCTTCAGTTTTTCAAGGTATCTTTAAGCACAGTACGAGCTGCAAGGTGATTGCGAGTCGAAGTCAAAATTTCAGCTTCGCGTTCCAGTCGCGCCGCAGTATCTTGCATTTCTAGCAGCGATTGCTGTTCGGCTGGCACACCGTAAAGGTTGCTAGCGACCCAATAAGATAATTCTCTGGGCAAACTGGGGATATCATCGGGTAATTCAATATTCTGTTCTGTCAACTTAGCGGAAAGACGCACTACATCCCGTAAGAGTTGTTCGACCTCTGCGCCCAAAGAATTTAATTCTTTTTCCGGTGGGTTATCTTCGATCCATTCGACCAAACCAACTCGGTAGGGTTTTTCTCTGACGAATTCCAGAACGCGGAACCGCTGCTGCCCTACGGTTAATATTTTCATGCGATCGTCTGGTAAACGCTGGAACCGAATAATTTCGGCGCAGCATCCCACAGAGGCTGGTTTGCCGTCCGGTTGCATCAGCAGCACCCCAAAACGGCGATCGCTATCTAGAATCGTATTCATCATGATTCGGTAGCGAAACTCAAAGATATGCAGCGGCAGAGGTCTACCTGGAAACAAAACTACTTCCGGCAATGGGAAAAGTGGAAGCTCTCGCACAGCAATTGAGGAAGAGGGAGGCATAGTACAGTCGGTAACGGCGCTTCTTTAACTACTTTAGCGGATCTGCCCTATAAAACACCAATAAACATCTAATAAATAAGCCTTTTAGGACTTATCCTAAAAGGCATACTGGTAAAAAAAATTAATCGATCGCCGATTAAAGTTTTACTTCAATATCTACACCTGCGGGCAAATCAAGTTTCATCAAGGCATCAATAGTCTTGGAGGAAGGTTGATAAATATCGATAATTCGGCGGTGAGTGCGAGTTTCAAAATGTTCCCGCGAATCTTTATCTACGTGAGGCGAACGCAACAGACAATAGATTTTCCGCCGCGTTGGTAAGGGAATCGGACCGATCGCAGTAGCTTGAGTACGATTTGCTGTATCGACAATCTTCTCGCAAGAGGTATCGAGGAGGCGGCGATCGAAAGCTTTAAGACGAATACGAATTTTTTGCTGCTGAAGTGTGGCCATGTTTAATTGTCTAGGTTCTGAATTTACTCGGTAGTTGGTAAGCCTGTAATTACAAGGCTGTTCATTTATTAGAGGGATAGCAAAGGAGCAGAAAAGCAATTGCTCTCTGCTCCAGATTTATGTCAATACGCTTCTACTTGAGGATTTTAGAAACGACACCTGCACCGATGGTGCGACCGCCTTCGCGAATAGCGAAGCGCATACCTTGTTCGATCGCGATCGCGTTGATCAGTTCCACCGTCATTTTCACCCGGTCTCCCGGCATCACCATTTCAGCGGAGCTACCATCATCAGCGGTGAAAGCTTTGATGGTACCGGTTACATCGGTTGTCCGCACGTAGAACTGAGGACGGTAGCCTGCGAAGAACGGTGTTTTGCGACCGCCTTCTTTTTCCGTCAGCACATACACTTCCGACTCAAACTGAGTGTGAGGAGTAATCGAACCGGGCTTTGCCAGCACCATACCCCGTTCCACATCTTCCTTCTTCAGACCGCGCAGCAGCAGCCCTACGTTATCACCAGCCATCCCTTCGTCAAGGGTTTTTTGGAACATTTCCACACCCGTAACGGTTGTGCTGCGAGTGTTTTTGATCCCAACCAGTTCGACTGTTTCGCCCACCTTAACCTTACCGCGTTCGATCCGGCCTGTCGCCACAGTACCGCGACCGCTGATCGAGAACACGTCTTCTACTGCCATCAAGAAAGGCTTGTCAATTTCCCGTTCTGGTGTGGGAACGTAGGAGTCTACCGCATCCATGAGTGCGTAGATTTTATCAACCCACTCATTGTCACCCTTCTTCGTTGCAGGGTTCTTGGTCATCGTCTCCAAGGCTAGCAGTGCGGAACCTGCCACGATGGGAATATCGTCACCAGGGAAGTCGTATGAGCTTAGAAGTTCGCGGACTTCCAGTTCTACCAGTTCCAACAGTTCCTCATCGTCAACCATATCTTTCTTATTTAAGAAGACGACGATGTTGGGTACGCCTACCTGCTTAGCTAGTAGAATATGCTCCCGCGTCTGCGGCATCGGGCCATCAGCGGCTGACACCACCAGGATAGCTCCATCCATTTGAGCCGCACCGGTGATCATATTTTTAACGTAGTCAGCGTGTCCCGGACAGTCTACGTGGGCATAGTGCCGATTTTCGGTTTCGTACTCAACGTGAGCGGTATTGATGGTGATGCCCCGCGCTTTTTCTTCCGGCGCGGCATCAATCTCATCGTATTTCCTGGCTTTTGCACGACCCAGCGCTGCTAGGGTCATTGTAATTGCCGCTGTTAAAGTCGTTTTGCCGTGGTCTACGTGACCGATCGTACCGATGTTGACGTGGGGTTTATTCCGTTCAAACTTTGCGCGTGCCATGAATCAGATGTTCCTTTTCCTTTTATCGAGTATCGATTCGAGATTAAAGATTTTAGTTCTTAGATTTAATTCAATCTAAAAATCTAAAATCTCAAATCTAAAATCGTTATGCGTTCCCTTTGCTCTTGGCGATGATAGCTTCAGCCACGTTGCGAGGCACTTCTTCGTAGTGGCTAAACTCCATCGAGAAGATGCCCCGGCCTTGTGTTTTAGACCGGATATCAGTGGCGTAGCCAAACATTTCTGCCAGTGGCACCTTTGCAGTTACCTTGGCAATTGCCTGTTCGGAGCCCATCCCTTCGATTTGACCGCGACGGGAGTTGAGGTCTCCCATTACATCTCCCAAGAAGTTTTCGGGAACTTCAACCTCAACTTTCATCATAGGCTCCAACAGCACCGGTGAAGCTTTCTGAACTGCTGCTTTCAGTGCCATCGAACCTGCGATCTTGAAGGCCATTTCCGACGAGTCTACGTCGTGGTAAGACCCGTCCACTAAAGTTGCTTTGACATCAATCAGCGGATAGCCAGCCAGAACCCCTGATTCACAGGTTTCTTTTATGCCTTGTTCAATAGGGTTAATGTACTCTTTGGGTACAACACCGCCGACGATTTTGGAGACAAATTCAAATCCGCTGCCCGGATCTCCTGGCTGTAGGTCGATGACTACGTGACCGTACTGACCTTTCCCACCACTTTGGCGGATAAATTTCCCTTCTACTCTGCTGACTGGTTTGCGAACGGTTTCGCGGTAGGCTACTTGCGGCGCACCGACGTTTGCTTCTACCTTGAACTCACGCAGCATTCGATCGACCAAAATTTCCAGGTGCAATTCACCCATACCGGCAATCACAGTCTGGTTGGTTTCCTGGTCGATGCGGACGCGGAAAGTCGGATCTTCTTCTGACAAAGCTTGTAATGCTTTGGAGAGCTTTTCGCTATCCTGCTTGGTTTTTGGCTCTACGGCAACAGAGATGACCGGTTCGGGGATGAATAGGGATTCTAAGATGACTGGAGAGCTTTCTTCGCAAAGAGTATCTCCAGTAATAGTATCTTTAAGACCCAGAACAGCACCTAAATCGCCCGCTCGCAGTTCGTCTACTTCTATCCGATCGTCAGCTTTCAAAATAATCAGGCGAGACACCCGTTCTTTTTTACCCTTCACCGAGTTGAGAACGTAGCTGCCTTTCTTGAGGACGCCGGAGTAGACGCGAATGAAAGTGAGGCGACCGTAGGGGTCTGCCATGATCTTGAACGCTAAGGCTGATAGCGGTTCGTCGTCTGAAGAACGCCGCAATACTTCGCTACCGTCTGGCAACTGACCTTTGATGGGTGGAATGTCAATTGGCGCAGGTAGGTAATCGATCACTGCATCTAACAGCGGTTGAACACCTTTGTTTTTGAAAGCGGAACCGCACAACATCGGTACGATCGCACCTGCGATCGTGCCTTTGCGTATCCCGTTCCGAATTTCTGCTTCAGTTAATTCTTCGCCTTCGAGGTATTTCTCAGTTAAGGCATCATCTGTTTCGGCGGCTGCTTCCACCACTTTGACCCGAAACTCTTCTGCTTTAGCTTTTAATTCCTCTGGAATTTCTGTTTCCTCGATTTCTTCTCCTCGATCGTCTTTATATATCAAGGCTTTCATGCGTACCAAGTCTACAATTCCCTGGAAGTCGCTTTCCGCTCCTATGGGAAGCTGAATCGGTATCGCATTTGCTCTGACGCGATCGCGGATCTGGTCGTACACTTTGTAGAAGTTTGCCCCAGTCCGATCCATCTTGTTGACGAAGACGATCCGAGGCACGTTATACCGATCTGCCTGCCGCCACACAGTCTCAGATTGAGGCTGCACTCCACCTACCGAGCAGAATACAGCAATTACTCCATCCAAAACCCGCATGGAACGTTCGACTTCAATTGTGAAGTCTACGTGACCTGGTGTATCGATAATGTTGATTTTGTGGTCTTTCCAACTGGTGCTAATAGCGGCAGCAGTAATGGTAATTCCTCGCTCCCGCTCTTGCTCCATCCAGTCAGTTACTGTGGTTCCTTCGTGGACTTCGCCAATTTTGTGAACCAGACCGGAATAAAACAGAATTCGTTCTGTTGTTGTTGTTTTGCCCGCATCAATGTGGGCTGCAATCCCGATGTTGCGTACTCTTTCAAGCGGGGCGGTACGTGCCACGGCTACCTCCTTGGTTGTTGCCGTAGATTATAATTTTGTAACTCTCTGTTAAGATTCTATACTTTTCTGTTGCCTCAGCGAGTGAGGAAATCAATACCGATAATGGGCAAAAGCTTTATTTGCTTCTGCCATCCGGTGTGTTTCTTCCCGCTTGCGAATAGCGCTGCCGGTTTCGTTGGCAGCATCCATTAACTCGTTTGCCAGTTTGCTGGCCATTGTCCGACCGGCTCTCGACCTGGAAAATTGAATTAACCAGCGCAACGCCAAAGTTGCACCGCGATCTGCACGCACTTCCATTGGCACTTGGTAGGTAGCGCCACCGACGCGGCGAGCTTTTACCTCTACCAAAGGTGTGGCATTCCGGACAGCCCGCTCAAATGTTTCTAGCGGATCTCCTCCTGTCCGTTCCTGAATTATTTTAAGGGCATCATACACGATTCCCGATGCCACCGACTCTTTTCCACTTCTCATTACCCGCCGAATCATCATGCTGACCAGGCGACTGTTATACATGGCGTCTGGCGGTACGGGACGTTTTTGAATGAGCGCACGACGAGACATATTAAGCCTTCTTCATCAAACTTTAAACTTTATGCTTTGGACGCGATCGATTTCCACTTTTTCTCTACGGCAGTCAGATTTTTCTGCCCGCCCCACTTTACCTGCTGTTACAAATTTTACCCAGTCTTTTCCGACTTTATGGCAA
>NZ_JACJUP010000382.1:0-5356 GCF_014748295.1 Planktothrix sp. FACHB-1355
AAACAGGGCTTAGGGATTAGGGAAAGTCAATCATTCAAAAATTCCTCCTCTTCTCTCTCCCTCCTCCCGACGCCCTAACCCCTAACCCCTAACCCCTAACCCCTAGCTACCTCACAATTTCGCTTCGCGAAGTTCTAGTTTGCAGTTCGGGATTAGGCGTAAACTCTGCTGGTAATGACGAAACTTCTCCCCATTCCTGCAAAAAACTTTTTAGTAAGGTTTCTTGTTGAATGCGGAATTCATCCGTATTTTCTCCCACATTCATAATCGCAAACCAGACAGAACCTTGCTTTTCTGTCGGGAAAGCACCTGCTAAGGAACTGACGCTATTCAAAGTACCCGATTTCACCACTATTAACGGGGGCAAATTGCGTTTATCCAAGGTTCCTTCATCTCTACCAACAATGGCAAAAACATCGCCGATCGTCATATTATGAGATGCAAGATAGCGTTCTATCTCCAAGAACATCGCACAAGCAGCGCGAGGTGAAATGCGATTTTCCGGACTTAATCCAGAACCATTTACCAGTTGAATTTCTGCTTGGGGAACACCAGCTGCTTCCGCAGCTTTTTGTGCGACTACTTTTGCACCTCCCACAGAACTGGCTATCATCTCAGCCATGTGGTTGTTGCTATACCGATTCATTCTTTTGAGAAGTTCGGCGAGTGGAAAAGAATAATGACGTACTAAAGGTTGTAGGTTACTGGGGGCGGAAGACATTACCTTTACCGAACCCTCTATTTCTACTAGGGGTTTAGGTGTGCCTGGGGACATACTAAAATATTGTTTTTTAGTTGTTTCCGACCAAATTTTATTATTTATCCCCTGTTTTAGTAGCGTACCTGCAATATGCGGGTCAGTTTTAAAGTTCATGTAAAACTTACCCACAATGATTAAATTGCCAGTTACTTTATTAATGCCGATTTGGTTTAAAGTATTGCCCAAGTTAATAGCTTCTTCCCAAACAAACAGAGGGTCTCCATCTCCCCGAACTACTAAGTCGCCTTGCAAAACTCCATCTTTAATCGGCCCAGTTCCGCCAATTAGAGTTACATATTGGCGATCCGGGCCAAGAGTTTGCAGCGCCACTAGAGTTGTTGCCACTTTTGTGACGGAAGCAGCTGGGAGGGGAATTGTACCGCGATAATTTGCCAAAAGGCTATTCCCAGATTGCATCCATACTCCTTGTTGGGTTTCTTTGGCAAATCCTTTGGCAGCTAGAGTTTTTACATATTGCAGAATCGCAGCGTTAACAACTGGATCTGGAGTATCTGGCGGGACAAGAGAAACAGCAAAATTACTTACTGGCGCTTCCACTTTTGTTACAGTTTCGGTTGTAGTGGATGATGACTCGATCGCATCACTCTGAGTCAAGTTCGATCTAGATGTAGCTTGTGGTGACTCCGTGGAGGAACATCCACTAATCAATGCTAACCCGACTATAGATAGCGCAGCAGTCAAACGAAAGTTTTTAGGCAGCGTCATCAGCTTTTAAGGGTAAATATTTGTCTCAAAGACTAACATAACTTTCGTTCCAGATAAGCGATCGCTCATCCTGAAATCCGCATCGGTAAGGGGTGTAACTTAGCTCCTCGATCGCTTCCTTAACAAAATCATAAATTTTCTACCTTAAGGCAGATGTCAATATTATACTTTTGAGTTAATACATGGTTCACAAAATCATACTTATGGTAGATGCTTGCTCTAGAAGACCAAATAGCTCAACTTTAACAAGCGATCGCCACCTAAGCAACACTCACCCACAATCAGCAATGAACTGTGGTCTCTGACTGCGCCCTAAAAATACATATAATTACTATTTTGTCAAGCCATTTTGCTGAACTGGGGTGATGGTAGTCCAGCAAATCAATCCAATTAAAAATTGTCAACGGCAAGAACGCCAGTTTTTCAGAAAAACCGGGTTTTTCCATCTCATAAAAATGTCGTTAAATATACCAAAGTTAAAGTTTGCTGAACTTTACTATGATAATTTTGTAGTTTTGTATATTATACTTGAAGAAAAGTTAAAGACAAGCGGTCAGCCCAGTTGAACTAGATTGCTGAATAACTGGCTGAAACCCGATAAGGGCAATTTTTAAGTGAAAAGGCAGTCTTTGGTTCATAAACTGTAAAGCGTTAGCTGACCTCTGTAAACAAAATCAGAAGTTGAGAGGCAAAAATAAAGCGTGAGTCAGCATCCACTCGCTCGGTTAAGAGGGTACGATCCCAACGCGATCGCTCGCTACTACAGCAAACGTCCGTGCGTCGCCATCTGGCGCACCTTGACAGTAATATGGTTTTTTGCTGGATTTCTGATCGGTTGGCAGTGGGATGAATGGCTAAATCGAGCTGAGCAGAACAAATTCAAACGAGCTGCCCAACTGCGGGAAATACTTACTCATCTCGGCCCCACATATATTAAAGTAGGTCAAGCCCTGTCCACTAGACCGGATTTGATACGCAAAGACTTCTTAGACGAATTGGTCAAATTACAAGACCAATTGCCGCCATTTGACAGCGCGATGGCCTTCCGCATCATCGAAACGGAATTAGACAGATCTGTAGAGGAACTATATAGCCAAATTTCTCCCCAGCCAGTAGCCGCCGCCAGTCTGGGACAAGTTTATCGGGCGAGACTTCACACCGGCGAAGAAGTCGCCGTAAAAGTGCAGCGACCCAACTTACTGCCCACACTAACACTAGACTTATATTTAATCAGATGGGCAGCAACTTGGATGGCTCCCTGGCTGCCTCTGAATTTGGGACATGACTTGACGCTGATTGTAGATGAATTCGGCATCAAGTTATTTGAGGAAATTGACTACCTCAACGAGGGACGCAACGCGGAAAAATTCGCCACCAATTTCCGCGACGACCCAGAAGTAAAAGTGCCGGCAATTTACTGGCGCTACAGTTCCCAGCGCGTCCTCACCCTAGAATGGATTCACGGTATTAAGCTGACGGATACGGAACAGATTCAGAAAGCGGGGCTTGAGACCGAAGCCCTGATCCGCATTGGCGTAACCACAGGGTTACAGCAACTTCTGGAACACGGATTTTTCCATGCTGACCCGCACCCAGGCAATTTGTTTGGCTTACCGCCCCAGTGTCCGGTAGATGGGGAAAAGCAACCCAGCAAGTGGGTATCGGGCGGTAGAATGGCTTACATTGATTTTGGGATGATGGATCAGTTAGAGCAAACTACCAAAGAAACTTTGGTAGATGCGGTTGTTCATCTGATCAATAAAGATTACGAAGATTTAGCAGCAGATTTTGTCAAACTCGGCTTTTTGACACGGGAAACCGACATTCGCCCGATCGTACCCGCCCTAGAAGCAGTGCTGGGCGAAGCGATCGGCAAAAATGTGCGCGATTTCAACTTTAAGACGATTACCGATCGCTTCTCGGAGTTGATGTACGATTATCCCTTCCGCGTTCCCGCTAAGTTTGCGCTGATCATTCGTTCTTTGGTAACGCAGGAAGGATTGGCGCTTAGCATGAATCCCAATTTTAAGATTGTGGAAGTGGCTTATCCTTATGTAGCGCGGCGTCTGCTGACAGGGGAAACACCCCAACTGCGGCGGCGTTTGATCGATGTGTTGTTCAAAAATGGTAAGTTCCAGTGGCAAAGATTGGAAAATCTGATTGCGATCGCTCGTTCTGACAACAGCTTCGACATATTACCGACTGCACAAATGGGTTTGCAATACTTGCTTTCCGATGAAGGCAAGTTTCTGCGCCGCCAGCTGGTGCTAGCTTTGACAGAAGACGATCGCTTGCATACCGAAGAAGTCCAACGCCTGTGGAACTTGATTAAAGATGATATCAAACCAGCACAACTATTTAATGCTGCTTTGGGAGCTTTAGCCGAATTATCCACTGAGGGAGCAGCCGCAATCTTACCATCTGTTGGATCTCTGACAGCTTTCTCCGACAGGAAATGAAGAGAGGGACTAGAAAAAGTCAAAAGTCAAAAGTCAAAAAGAAGAGTAAAAGGGAGGGCAAAGGAGTAGAAAAGCGGGAGAACGGGACAGAGGGGGAGTGGAAGAATTAATATTTTTCCTGCTTTCATCCTCCCTTCTCCTTCTCCTTATCCGTTTTGACTTTTGACTTTTGACTTTTGACTTTTGACTTCCCCGATCGCCCCTCAGCTCTGGAAACTGGTATGATTAACCATCAGGCTGTCATTGCAAAGGAGTTGTTAGTATCCATGTTTCCAGAGCCCCCTTATTTTTTCCTCCTGGCTGGGTTGCTGGTTGGGGTAACATCAGGCTTAGCGTTTGAGGCGACACTCAAACAATTGGCGCAGGAATGGTTTAGAACTAGATCGACGCGAACCCTAGTCTACTTACAAGGAGTACAATTACAACTTCCTTTTTTGGGAATTTGTGTGGGAATTTGTATTTTTCTGGCGTCCGGTCTGGAAATTTTTGGCTTTCCGGCTTCCCTTTCCTATGTGATTGCTGTATCTTTGACAGTCCTAATCGCTTTACTGGTGTGGTCGCAACTGGGTAAACTTTTAGTTCAGTTAGAGCGGGGAGGTTCGCGCTCGATCGATTTAGATTCTATCTAAATTAAAATTAACCGCAGACAAACTGGGGATTGAGTATTGAAGAGCGAACAATCAGGAATCAATATTCCCAATTACCCTCAATACTGTATACTTTGATGGCAATTGTCGGTTGGGTTTCGCTATCGCTCAACCCAACCTACGAAAGTTAGCCAAGAAATTTTTATCGCAAAAGGATGGGAAGGTTATAGATTTCCGCAACACCTCGCATTTAAATGGAACCGCGCCTAAGCTGAAAGCCAACAAGATGAGATTTCCTCATCTAGCAGCTTTAAGACCCCGCCAGTGGACAAAAAATTTGATTGTTTTTGCTGCACCTTTATTCGCTTTCAGCATAAATGTCGAATCAATATTAGGAAGTGCGCTAGCATTTGTGCTATTGTGCTGCACTTCCAGTTGTTTCTACTTGCTCAATGATATTGCGGATATAGAAGCCGATCGTCGTCATCCGATTAAGCGCCAACGACCGATCGCAGCAGGATCGATAAGTATTCGCTTCGCTATTGGTATGGCGATAACTTTATTAAGTTTAGCTCTAATTGTCGGTTGGCTGCGATCGCCTTGGTTGGGAATCACTATACTTGGCTACGCTTTATTGCAAATAGCTTATAATTTACGGCTGAAGCAGATCGTAATTTTGGATATTATTGCGATCGCTACTGGTTTTGTCCTCAGAGCATACGCAGGTGCAGCAGCAACTGGTATATCCCTCTCCTCCTGGTTCTTGCTTTGTACTGCGATGCTGGCTCTATTTTTAGGTGTGGAAAAACGCAAAGCAGAACTGC
>NZ_JACJUP010000383.1:0-5403 GCF_014748295.1 Planktothrix sp. FACHB-1355
GGGATTGGGGATTGGGGATGGCATTGTCAATCCCAAATCTGAAATAGAAAAGCTAGTTGTATTTAGCAAAATATCTATTTTTTCTGCATCTTTTGGCTGGCAATATTGCAACAATTCTGCTTGCACATCAGGTTCTCGCAAAGAAGAGACAAATATCGGCACTGGTTGTAATTTGCGAGTGAATAAAGCTTGGCAAAGCGCATCGATTACAGTTGTATTTCCAGCTAAATAATGAGCGCGATAAAACAAAATTCCCACTTTAGCTATTGGCAATTCTGCTTGTTTCCCATTCCCCATTTCCCAGCGATAAAGTCCGACACGGGGAACTTCTGCTGGTGGCGGCGGATTGTAGGTTTGACCTAAGCACACATCGGCAACAAATTTAAGCGCGTTAACAAAATTTTGCACGCCGCCTTCGGTGAAATAGCGCCACAGCTGGTTAACTACTGTGAGTGAAACAGTGGAGCGATCGAATAAATGGGGATCTGGGCGATCGTCTCCCGGCATAACAATCAGCGTTTTCTGGGATTTTTCCACCGTTTCCCGCACCACTTCCAATCCATAAGACCAGTAGGAACGTCCTCCTAGCAGCCTGACGATAATTACCTCTGCTTGTGCAAGCACTTGTTCTGCATAAGTATCAATACTTAACTGTTGTTGCAACTGCAACAGATTGACCGCCCGCAGCGCTGGGAATCCGTCCGGTAGGAAGCCGACTGCGGCGGCAAAGGTTTGGATATCCGTATCAGCAGCAGTTAGAAAAACGATGGGAGCAGGCGTTTGCTCTACAAAAATGACTCCTTCTTCCTGAAAATTCCACCCTCCGGGGGTAGCAGCTAAACGATGCACGATAATATCCTCATAAGTTACATTTTTTCTGGGGCTGATGGCAGAGCGACAAAACGATACATAAACTCTTGGTCGTTATCTTCCTTCCTGTTTAATAATTAAATAAACCCAGTCAGGATCGATCCTCTCGCAGTAGTCTTAGCGATCGAAGCATTTAGCTTCTATAAATAAATATCTAAAATGGTCAGTTATCAAAATTCAATTTTAAATCGATGTTTGCCCCTGACTACTTTTGAGCGGGTGCGAGAGTTATTGCAGCAGATGGCTCAAAGGTTTCAGGGCGATACCCACGTCAATTTTTCCAAAAAGGGCAAAAGACAAGCACAGGATCTTACCTTATTTTTGACGGAAGATGTAGTGTCTTCTGTAGAACTACCCCAAGGAACGCTGCCAGAAAGGTTTGCGCTGTTAATTTCAAAGCGTTTTAGCGCCTGGTTTTTCGGAGACTGGGAATCGGAGAAAAGGGAGACGGAAAGCCCCAACGGAAAGGATAATCTCCTGACGACCAATTGCCAACTGTCAATCCCCAATGCCCAATTCCTTAGAGTGGGGTTGACTTTCGAGCCAACAGCGATCGTCGCCTTTCTCACCCAAATCAGTAATTTAGTAGAAAACAATCTCTATGCCCGCCAAACTCTGCAAGCAGCAAGCCAAATCCCCCAGTCTAACGACCCGACGCTTCAAAGTGAATTTACTCTCTCGTTGCTAGAAATTTTTTCCCAGGATCGAGAGGAAAACAATGCAGCAGAAAAGGTCTATCCTTATGTTTCTGTGTGTCAACCCGTCCATAATGCGCTCAGCCAACAGATCGAACAAGAGCGACTCCTGAATCAGGTGACAACGCAAATCCGCCAAAGTCTGGAATTACCGGTCATTCTGAATACTGCTGTTGAGCAGGTAAGAAATTTTTTGCAAGCCGATCGCCTGATCGTATATGAATTTCACTGCGACACAATAGAGGAGCGGCATAACTCTAAAATAGCTTCTTCTTCAGGCGACTACCACGGCTTTCCAGTCAACCGGAATGCCGACTCAAACTTTCCAGACCCCCTCTATCCTCTGTCATCTTTGGATTCTTCCTCCTGTTACGGTCGCATTACCTACGAAGCTAAGGCTGACGATAGCATACCCTCAGTACTCCATTTGGCAGAGGAGGGATACTGCTTCATCAAAGTGCCTAAATTTCGCGAGAAATATCGCAAAGGTTTTGCCTTAGCCGTCGAAGATATCGAAACTGCCTACATTTTTTCTCCCTGCTTGTTGGACTTAATGCGAAACGTTCGGGTGCGAGCCAAGTTAGCTGTACCGATCGTCATCCAAGAACAACTCTGGGGACTGCTGATTGTCCATCAATGCTTCCAACCGCGCCAATGGCAGGAAAATGAAAAAAACTTTCTCCGGCAAATTGCGGAACACTTAGCGATCGCCATTTACCAAGCTCAACTTTATGCCCAACTCCAACAGCAAAAACAAACTTTAGAACAACGGGTGATTGAGCGCACCCAAGAACTCCACGATGCTATGCTAGCCGCACAATCAGCCAGTCGCACCAAAGGTGAGTTTCTCGCCACCATGAGCCACGAATTGCGAACACCTCTCACCTGCGTCATCGGGCTCTCTGCTACTCTCTTGCGCTGGTCATTCGGTCAACTCAGTCAGAAACAGCGAGATTACCTGCAAACTATCCACGATAACGGCGAACACTTATTAGAGTTAATCAACGATATCCTCGAACTTTCTCAAATGGAAGCGGGTAAAACCGTTTTAAATATCAGCGATATTTCATTATCTCTAGTCGCACAATATAGCTTACAAATTGTCAGAGAAAAAGCCCTCCAACGCGGCGTTGAATTGGCAATTAATTTACGCATATCTCCCAGTCAAGACCGATTTTTAGCTGACGGTAAACGAGTTAAACAAATTCTTTTTAATCTCCTAACTAATGGCATCAAATTTACTCCCTCTGGCGGACGAGTGACTCTGCGAGTCTGGTTGGAGGGCACTCAGGCTGTGTTTCAGGTAGAAGATACCGGTATCGGCATTTCTCAAGAGCAGCTACCTCTAATTTTTCAGAAATTTCAACAGTTGGATACCTCTTATCACCGCCAATACGAAGGCACTGGTTTGGGTTTGGCTTTAACAAAACAACTCGTAGAATTGCATAGGGGTCGGATCGAAGTCGATTCTAGGGTGGGAGAGGGATCTATTTTTACAGTTTGGTTGCCTCTACCGCCATCACCTCCTTCTCCCAACGATCCGCGCATACCGATAATGACCGACCTCCCCCAAGGGCGCATTGTGTTGATTGAAAATGATGAAGAAACAGCTAACCTCATCTGCGATATTCTCACTGCCGCCGGCTATCAAATTGTCTGGATTATTGAAGGCACAACCGCTATAAAACAAATTGAAATTTTGCAACCTTTGGCCGCACTCGTGGAAATTAATCTGTCTGGTCTAAATGGTTATGAAGTGATCCGCCAATTGCGTAATTCATCTGCAATATCAAACCTAAAAATTTTGGCTATAACTGCTACGGAAATACCCACAAATCCATTATACGGTTTGGGGGCAGAGCCAGATGATTATCTGAAGAAACCAGTGCAGCCACAAGAGTTGTTGCACAAAGTTCAATTGCTAATGGCTAATAATTAATTTTTCGTTGTTCATTGTTGATGCTTCATAGTTTATCATTTATCGCGCCCGGTAAACTTTTCCCCCACCAACAACTGACAACCAACAACCAACAACTGACAACTGACAAATAACAAATGACTGTCGATCGACAAAAAATAACACAACTGCGCCATAGCTTGATTGTTTCCTGTCAGGCTCCTGCTGACTCGCCCCTACACGATCCTCTCGCGATCGCCGCAATGGCACAAGCTGCTGTATTCCGGGGAGCAGCAGCAGTAAGAATTGATACACCCAGCCATGTCAGTGCCGTGCGCCAGAAAGTAGAAGTACCGATAATCGGGCTTTGGAAACAGCAGATCCCTGGATACGATGTATATATTACTCCTGGGTACGAACACGCTGAGGCGATCGCATCTGCCGGTGCAGATATCATCGCCATTGACGCTACCCTCAGAAATCGACCGGGTAATGAAAGCTTGCATACCTTAATTGCACGCATTCATAAGGAATTGGGCAAGCCGGTCATGGCAGATGTAGATACCATTGAGGCAGCGATCGCTGCCGAAAACGCCGGTGCCGATATTGTGGGTACAACGCTCTACGGCTACACCAACAACACAAAGCACCTCTCTCCTCCCGGCTTTGAACTCCTGGCCCAAATGGTAAAACAGTTGAATGTACCAGCCATTTGCGAAGGCGGCATTTCCTCACCCCAGATGGCTCAACAAGCCCTACAACTGGGAGCCTATGCAGTTGTGGTCGGCACCGATATCACCGGTATCGATTACAAGGTTCAAGCTTATCGCGCCGTTTTAGGACTCTGAGCGTCGAAACCGGGTTTCTGAGTCGATCCAAAGCTTGTAAAACTTACCATTTTTTGTAGAAACCCGGTTTCTTTGCATAACTTGACAAATCGTACTCATAATGAGTACGCTTAAATAAGAATCGATCGAGAATGCCATTTGACCGCACAGGAGCCAAATTCATGTTTTCCAACAAAGAAGGACAAAAAGTTCCCAACGTCACCTTTCGTACCCGTCAGAAAGGCCAGTGGGTAGATGTGACCACAGATGAACTGTTTGCCGGTAAGACAGTAGCTGTATTCTCCTTACCGGGTGCCTTCACCCCCACCTGTTCTTCCACCCACGTCCCAGGTTACAACGAATTGGCGAAAGTATTCAAAGAAAACGGCGTAGATGACATCATCTGTATTTCCGTCAACGATGCCTTTGTGATGGAAGAATGGGCAAAAGATCAAAAGGCAGACAATATCAGGTTTATTCCCGATGGCAACGGACAGTTTACCGAACAGATGGGAATGCTGGTAGATAAGTCAGACCTGGGATTTGGGAAGCGATCGTGGCGCTATTCTATGCTAGTCAAAGATGGCGTAGTCGCAAAAATGTTTATCGAACCAGAAGAACCGGGCGATCCCTTCAAAGTGTCCGACGCCAACACAATGCTCAACTATATCAACCCCAACGCAGTCAAACCGAAACTGATTTCCTTATTTACAAAAGTGGGTTGTCCCTTCTGTGCCCGTGCCAAAGCATTGCTGAGCCAACGCGGCTTAGAATACGAAGAAATTGTCTTGGGTAAAGAAATCACCACCAAGTCTTTAAGAGCCGTCACGGGCGCATTAACGGTTCCCCAAGTGTTTATAGATGGCAAATTAATCGGCGGTTCGGATGCGTTAGCTGCTTACTTGGGTGAGAACTAAGCTTATCCGGTATTTAGGGCGATCGATTTAATTGATGAATTTGGAGGTTGGGTTGAGCAGAACGAAACCCAACCTCCAAGTATTCTCTGACAAATTCCGATACCAAATTTTGTTTTGTTACTCCCTTTAATTCTTGCCCCTTTGGTTGTACACAAGTTTCATGAAAATTTAAGATTGATTTGCGGTCGGCAAACCTC